>JBKPPU010000111.1:0-10584 GCA_046733695.1 Acidobacteriota bacterium | reverse complement strand
CCCCTTTTATCCACAGATTACACAGATTGATTAATAGAATCTGTGTAATCTGTGGATTACCACCTATTGGTTCGCTGCCGCCCTGGCTGCGTCTCGCTGCATCCGTCGCCGGCTGACAGACTGCTTGCGCCGGGCGCCGCGCTCTTCGCTGGAATCCAGTGACTCTCCGTCGCCACCTGCTTGCAGATGCGCCGCCAGCGTGCTCACCGTCGGATACTGGAACAACTCGGACATCGGCATGTCCAGTCCGATGGCTTCCCGCAGTTTGAGGTGGACCAGCAGCAGCCTCATTGAGTGGCCACCCAGATCGAAGAAGTTGTCATGAGTGCCGATTTCCTCACGGCCGAGCACTTCACTCCAAATGCCTGCGATGGTGCGCTCTAATTCGTTGGCCGGCGCGACGAAGCTCGCCGCCATTGCGACTCGCGTGTCCGGGGATGGTTCTGGCAACGCACGACGATCAACCTTGCCATTGACCATCAGCGGCAACTGTTCCAGAGTCACAAATATGCTCGGCACCATATGACGCGGCAGCCGCGAGGCCAGATAAGCGCGCAATTCGTCAGCCCCTGGACCAACCTCATCGACAGGAACTATGTACGCCACCAGCGTTGCTTCCATCCCTTCACCACGCAGCATCACCACACATCCGGCAACGGCTGCGTATTCACGAAGCGCTGCTTCGATCTCACTCAACTCGATCCGCATCCCGCGCAACTTGATCTGCGAGTCGGCGCGACCACAAAACTCCAACAGACCGTCAGGCAGGTAACGCACGAGGTCGCCGGTTCGATACAAGCGTGAGCCTTCCTCGCCAAATGGATTGGGGATGAACTTCTCCGCAGTTAGACCAGGAAGATTATGGTAGCCACGCGCTAAACCAACACCGCTAATAAATAGCTCACCGCCTACGCCGATGGGCACCGGCCGCAATCGTTCATCGAGCACATAGACCTGCGTGTTAGCCAGGGGCCGTCCAATCACTACGCCACCCGGGCGGCTCTCGCGCTCGCAGACCCAGTAGGTCGCATCAATCGATGCTTCCGTCGGACCGTAGAGGTTGATCAGTTCTGCGTCGACCAACTGGAAGAACCGCTGCTGTAACTCCACCGGCAACACTTCGCCCCCGCAAAACAGTCGCTTCAAACTGCGCCAATGCGCCAACTGCGGCTCTTCAATCAGCACTTGCAGCATCGATGGAACCAGTTGCAGCACGGTGATATCCCGCTCAGCCACCGTAGCCGCCAGGTAATGGCTGTCCTGATGTCCGCCTGGTCGCGCCAGGTAAACTTGTGCGCCCGTGATCAGCGGTAGAAACAATTCCGAGACCGAGGCGTCGAAGCCGGAGACTGTTTTTTGCAGGATCCGATCATTCGCCTGGAGCGGGAAAACGCTTTGCATCCAGACGAGGTGGTTATTGGTCGAGCGGTGCGAGATCATCACCCCTTTGGGCCTGCCGGTTGAACCCGACGTATAGATGACATAGGCGAGTTCGTCGGGACTCACGTCGAGGTTCAGGTTCTCAGTGCCCTGTTGAGAAATATCTTCGTTGCTCGCATCCAAACAAACTATGCGAGCGGAGCATGCGGGCAGCGACGGGGCGAGTCGTGAATCAGTCAACAACACTGTCGCGCTGCAGTCATCGAGCATGAAATGAAGCCTGTCGCTCGGATAGTCCGGGTCGAGTGGAACGTAGGCAGCTCCCGCCTTCAGGATTCCGAGCAGCCCCACCACCATTTCGATTGAGCGTTCCAACAATATCGCGACCCGAGCATCCGGTCCCACACCGAGATCGCGGAGGTGACGGGCCACTTGATTCGCCCATCCATTCAACTCGCTATATATATAGGACTCGTCATCCGTCACGACTGCAACGGCATCGGGCGTACGGGCAGCCTGTGCTTCAAATAATTCGTGCAGGCACTGGTCTAATGGATAGTCACGCGCGGTTTCATTCCAGCTAACCAGCATTTGCCGCCGTTCGTTGTCCGGCAGAGGAACGTCAGCGTCGTGGCGCTCCGCAGTCCCTTTGGCAATGCGTTCGAATACTTCGACGTAGTACCCGGCGATCGCTTGAACCTGTGCCTGGGACAATTCATCGGTGTCGTACTGGAGCATCAACTTGATTTGTTCTGAGAAGAGATCCAGACTGAAAGCCGCGGTCAACGCGAAGTGTGCCTCCTCGATGACTCTCCTCCTCGGCTCCAACAGGACTTCAACTTCACCCGAACGCAGAATGCCCTGAAGTACGTGAAAGTGAACGAAGTTGAATTGTGCGTCGAACAATGGCTGTCCACCCATTTCCCGTTGTAAGGCCAATAACGGATAACGACGGTGAGGCAACAACTCCCACTCCGCTTTGAAGGTAGCGCGAATCAGGTCGGCCCATGAACCGTCCGGTATGTGCAGGCGGAAAGGAAGCGTGTTGAGAAACAAGCCCCGTACTTGCTCGCCATCTTGCGCTTCCGGCCTACCATTGACTACCACACCGGTCACAATGTCAGTCTCTCCACTCAAGACACTCAACACCTTGAAGTGGGCCGCCAACAACAGACTCTTGAGAGGCACCTTGAGGGTACGCGCTGCTGAATGGAGAGCTGCCGACACCGTTTGCGTGAGGAGAATGTATTCCTGCTGGATTCGCTGTCTGTCTCCGTTGTGATAAGGCGCAGGCAACCGAGGCACACGCGTCACATTCAGATCTCGCAATGTTTCCTGCCAAAAGGCTCGATGCTCTTCCGATGCAAGCGCCTGTCGTTCCATTGAGACGAAGTCTCGGACAGTCATTGCTGGAGGCGCTTCCGGCGGCGTTACTTCTCCGGCCATTAGCGAGAAATAGCTGGTGAAAATCTCGGACAGCGTCGAGTTTAAACTCCAGCCATCCAGAATCGGATGGCACTCAGTGAGCGTGAATTGAAAGCTCTCATCAGTGCGCCGGTGAAGGTGGAAGCGCAATAGCGGCGGGTGTGTCAGATCAAATCCCTTCAGTCGTTCCGCGGCGGCGAATTGATCGAGAATCTCGTCTTGTTCCTCGTTTGACACATGACGAAGATCGGTAACGTCCACCTGCATGGTGGCTGATTCATGGACCAATTGCATCGGCTCGCTGTATGACGTGAGATCGAACGAAGTGCGGAATATTGGATGACGAGCAACTGCGCGTGCGACAGCCGCTTTGAAGTGATCGATGTCAAATCGCGCGCGCAAGTGCCAACTGTTGACGTTGTGATAGACGGCGGTGTTGGGCGACAACGCCATGTGGTAAAGCATGCCTCCCTGAAGCGTGGTAACTGGATAGGCGTCAACCACGCGGGACGGCAGCTTGGACCGGTCGCTCTCGGAGATTAGATCGAAAGGCTCAGTCCTGGTAACGGACAGATCGCTAATCTCGGTCACGTTGATTTCTCGTGCCAGTTCAGCAATGGTCTGGTAGCGGAAGAGTTGCTGGATCGACAACTCCAATCCTCGTTCTCTTGCCTGTGCCAGCACGCGCACACTGCGGATAGAGTCGCCGCCAAGCGCAAAGAAATTGTCTTCAACACCCACTCGATCCAAATCCAAAACGTCGGCCCAGATAGTTGCCAGTAGCTCTTCAACCACTGTACGAGGCGCGACGTACGATTCATCCAGCGATGGACGCGCCGTTCCTGGACCAGGCAGGGCGCGGCGGTCGAGTTTCCCGTTTTCCGTTAAAGGTAACCGGTCAAGCACGACGAACGCACTCGGTATCATATGCTCCGGCAAACGTTCCTTCAGGAAGGCGCGTAGATTACTGATGTTCGTCGGCTCCTTAAGCGTTACATACGCGACCAGCCGGCACTCGCCATTAGCATCGATGGGCGCTTCCACAACCAGTTCGCGGACTACCGGATGCTGCGATAGCGCTGATTCAATTTCCCCCAACTCGATGCGAAAACCTCTGACCTTTACCTGCTGATCGCTGCGACCGATATACTCAAACTCACCGCTCCCAACGTAACGCGCGAGGTCGCCTGTTTTATACAGTCGTGCTCCTGGCGTGGTTGAGAACGGATTGGGCAGGAAGCGTTCCGCAGTGAGCTCCGGACGTCGCAAGTAACCTCGTGCGAGTCCGTGGCCACCAACGTAAAGCTCTCCGGCAATTCCGATTGGCAGGGGTTCCAGCAGCTGATCGAGCGCGTACAACTGGAGGTCAGGCAACTGCTCGCCAATCAGACTGCCGGCCGCATGTTCCGCATCGTTCCGCATGATCCGGCGGTAGGTAACATGCACGGTGGTCTCCGTGATTCCATACATGTTGATGAGTTGCGGTTGGTCGTCGCCGTGCCGCTCAATCCACGGCACGAGACTGGCTGGATCAAGTGCTTCGCCCCCGAATACGATCAGACGTAGCCGCAATTCCGGCAACTCGGTCTGACCTTCCTCAACACGTATCAACTGGCGGAAGGCGGAAGGTGTTTGGTTCAGGACTGTCACCTGTTCGCGGTGAAGCAACTCATAGAACATTTCCGGCGCCCGGCTAACTTGATACGGGACAACTACCAGGCGCCCGCCGTAAAGCAGCGCACCCCACAACTCCCATACTGAGAAGTCGAATGCATAGGAGTGAAATAGGGTCCATACATCATTGGCATCGAAGTCAAACCAGCGCGCGGCAGAGGCAAAGAGGCGCGTGACGTTCGAGTGGGTGATGAGCACCCCTTTCGACTTCCCGGTCGAACCCGAGGTGTAAATGATGTACGCCGTGTTTGCGGCAGTAGCGTTGCCATGTGGGTTCTCCTCGCTTTGAGTCGCGAGCAGGTCCTCGTCAACGTTGAGCACGAGGGTTGTAGGTACGAGGTCGCTCACCAGGGGTGAAAGGTGCTTCTGCGTCAGGAGAACGGAGGCCTGCGCGTCATCGATCATGAACGCCAGGCGCTCTCTTGGATACGTGGGATCAAGCGGAAGGTAAGCGCCGCCGGCCTTGAGCACGCCAAGGATTGCAACCACCACCTCGATGGACCGCTCCAGGCACAGTGCGACCGGCACTTCCGGGCCAACGCCCTGTTCTTGCAGATAGTGGGCAAGGCGGTTCGCGCGTATGTTCAGTTCCGCATACGTGAGTCGTTCAAGATCGTAGTTGACTGCTACTGCCTGCGGCGTACGTGCAACTTGATCTTCAAATAATTCATGGAGACTTTCGGTTCGCCGGCAGTCGACGCCTTCGACGCCTGTCCCACTTAACTCAGCGAGCAACTCCTGGCGTTCCGCATCATTCAGCAAAGGCGGCGTAGCCAGCGGTCGATCAGCGTTGCGAGTAGTTGCTTCCAGCAGTGTCTGAAATTGACTGAGCAGACGCGCAGTCGTGTCTGCCTCAAATAAATCGGTGTTGTATTCCAACGTGCAGCCAAGACCGCGCCCGGTCTCCGTGATAACGAGCGTGAGATCGAACTTAGCGGCACCGGCATCTGTCGCCAGTCCCTGAAGTCGCAGACCTTCAAGACTCACAGGCTCTTGCGGAAGATTTTGCAGCACTAACATTACCTGGAATAGTGGCGTATGGCTCAGACTGCGCTCAGGCTGCAGTTCATCGACCAGTTTCTCGAACGGCACGTCCTGGTGCGCGTAGGCCCCTAAGCACACTTCCCTCGCTTGCCTGACGAGACTGCGAAAACTGCCGCAGTTGGTTGTATCGAGTCGCAGAACGAGTGTGTTTACAAATAGCCCGATGAGCGATTCCAGTTCGGTGCGACGGCGATTAGCGACCGGAGTGCCAATTGTAATGTCGTTCTGTCCACTGTAGCGCGAGAGCAGGACGCTGAAGGCAGCAAGCAACACCATGAAAAGTGTAGCGTCCTCACTGCGTCCTAATTCCTTGAGCGCTTCACTGACCGGCAGCGGGATTTCTGCCGTGTGCTTTGCCCCGCGAAAGCTCTGAATTAGCGGACGCGGGTGATCGAGCGGCAGCTTGAGCATTTGCAAGTTACTCAATTGCTTCCGCCAGTAGCCGAGCTGCGATTCCAATACCTCGCCTTGCAACCAGTCACGCTGCCAAAGAGTGTAGTCAGCATATTGCAAGGGCAACTCTTCAAGCATTGCAGAGCTGCCGGTGGCGAATGCCTCGTACAGCGCGCCGATCTCTCGCACCAGCACAGTACTGGACCAACCGTCAGAGATGATGTGGTGCATCGTAACGACGAATATATGTTCGTCGTCTTGCAAACGAAGGATGAGCGTTCGCAGAAGCGGTCCGCTACTCAGATCGAACGGGCGGAGTACCTCCTCGCTGATAAGCCGGCGCGACTCGGTCTCACGCTCGTGAATCGCGAAGGTCCTGAGATCAATGAGAGGTACCGGGACAGCCGCCGCGGGTGTGATTACTTGCCGCGGGCTACCTTCGACGGTCTTAAAAGTCGTCCGCAGAATCTCGTGACGACGCACAATCTCGGCAAAAGTTTTTTCGAGTGCGGCAGCATTGAGCGGGCCCGTCACGCGAATGGCGGTGGGTAAGTGGTAAACCGGATTTCCCGGCTGAAGCTGCTCGAGAAACCACAGGCGCTGCTGCGCATACGACAACGGCAATGGCGCTTCCCGACTAGTCCGCGTGAGCGGCGGCATGATCACCTTGTGACCGCCGCCTAGCGCCGCCGTCACCGCCTCCGCCAAGCCTCTGACAGTCGGCTGTTCAAAGAGCAGCCGGAGCGGCACCTCCACCCCCAGTTCGTCGCGCACGCGAGCAATGACTTGCGCCGCTAACAGCGAATGTCCACCCAACTCGAAGAAGTCGTCGCTGACGCCGACCCGCTCCAGGCGCAGCACCGTAGACCAAATATGGGCCAACGTTTCTTCAATCGGCGTCGTCGCTTCAACAAATGCGGCGTCAAGCTCCGGCCGCTCCTCGCTGGGTGCCGGCAACGCTTTGCGATCCACCTTGCCATTGGCTGTCACCGGCAGTTCCGCCAGGAACACAAAGGCTGATGGCACCATGTAAGGAGGCAGGGCGGCCGCTAAGTGGCTGCGCAACTCGCTGACGGTGATCCCTTCATTTGTGACAACCACATACGCCACCAACTCCATGACGCCTTCGTTGCCCGTCCGCGGCACCACTTCGGCTTTGCGTACCTGCGCATGGGCCAGCAAACGGCTCTGTACTTCTCCTGGTTCCACGCGAAAGCCGCGGATCTGCACCTGATCGTCGCTGCGCCCGAGGTAAACCATCTCTCCGTCAGGCAGGAGTTTGCCCACGTCGCCCGAACGGTATAACAACTCCGCGGGCCGGTACGGATTGGGCACGAACTTCTCGCTCATCAACTGCTCTCGGTTCAGGTAACCGCGACTAACGCCGCCGCCGCCCACTACGATTTCCCCAGGTACACCCACCGGCAGCAACCGCTGCTTCTCGTCCATGATGTAAGTTGTCGTGGTCGGTATGGGTCGCCCAATGTTGCTGGCATCCGCGGCGATTTCGGCCTCGTCGATCTCTTTGTACGTGACATGCACCGTGGTTTCCGTGATGCCGTACATGTTCACCAGCTTGGTCGAATCGTGGGCGCGTTTCCACTCCTTCAGTAACGCCGGACGCAAGGCTTCGCCGCCAAAGATCACATAGCGCAATGCGAGATCGCTTACCTCGCGTGTGAGCGACTCCGCCGCCAGCCTGTAGAACGCTGTCGGTGTTTGATTGAGCATTGTCACTCGCTCTTTCACAAGCAGTTCGAGGAAGAGCGCAGCATCCTTCGTCACTTCCTTAGGCACTATCACCAGCGTGCCCCCGTGCAGTAGCGCGCCATACATCTCCCAGACTGAGAAGTCGAAACAGTAAGAATGAAACATCGTCCAGACTTCGTCCGCCTGCAGCACCACCGGCAGTTTGTCATTTATGATTAATCTGACGACATTTCGATGTTCGACCAGCACGCCTTTGGGCCTGCCCGTAGAGCCGGACGTGTAGATGCAATAAGCGAGACTGTGCGGACCCGCGCCGCCACTCGGCGCGTCAATAGGCTGCCTTGACAGTAGCTCGCGATCGCGATCAAGCAATACCGTTGCTACGTCTTCCACCCCAACCGCGGCTACAAATTTAGCCACCGTGATTAAGTGTGCGGCGGCGCTGTCGTCCATCACAAAGCGCAGATGTTCCGGCGGGTATTCCGGATCGAGGGCCAGATAAGCGCCACCAGCTTTGAGCACCCCAAGCAGCGCTACAATCATGTCCATCGAGCGCTCCAGACAAACCGCTACCAGCTGCTCTGCTTGCACGCCCAGCGAGCGCAGGTGATGGGCCAACCGGTTAGCGCGTTCTTCAAGTTCCCGGTAACTCAGTCGCTCGTCTCCCAGCACCACCGCCGTTTTGTACGGAGTCGCGCGCACCTGCCGTTCAAATAAATCAGCTATCGTCTGTTCCACCGGCCAGGCCGCGTGCGTTTGATTCCAGTCGAGGAGTTGCTGATGCTCCTCCTCGCGATCGAGCAGAACGACATCATCAATTCTTTCGTGCGGCGCGTCGGCCACTTTTTGCAGCAACACTTGAAAGTGCCGCATCATTTCTCGGATTAGAAAGCCGTCATAAATATCGCCGTTGTAAACCATCGTGCCCTGGACCGCCGCGCCACTCTGCTGCAGGGAAACGTGGAGATCGTATTTCCCATAACCCAGATTGGTCTCCACCACCTCGCCGCTGGCCGTCCCCAGGCTGAACGGCGCCCAACTTTGCTCGTCATATTCAAACAGCACGTCGAACAGCGCCGTCCGGCTCATGTCCTTCTCAGGGTTGAGCACCTGCACCAGCTTGTCAAAGGGCAAGTCCTGACTGTGGCGCGCTTCAGCCACCGTCTTCCGCAACTGTTCGCAGAGCGCTGCGAAGGAAGGATTTCCGCCCAGGTCGCTGCGCAGCACTAGCAGGTTGGCGAAGGGTCCGATGAGCGGGGCAAACACCGCCTGCCGCCGTTGCCGGGCCACACTGCCCACCACTATTTCGTCCTGCCGCGCATAGCGATGCAGCAGCACCTTGAAGGCCGCCAGCGTCACCGTGAACATGTCTGTCCCGCTGTCCTCACAGCGTTGCTTTAACCGCGCGGCCAGGGGCTCGGCGAGACTGAAACTCTCCCACTGCGCCGTGTAGGTATGCACCGCCGGGCGGGGCCGGGACTCCGGCAGTTCCAACGCCCGCAGCCGCCCGCGCAGTTGCCACTTCCAGTAGAACAGCAGCGACGCAAAATCCGCTTCCGTTAGCGCCCGCTGTGCCCGCGCGTAGTCTCCGAACTGCGCCGTCAAAACCGGCAACTGCGGCGCGCGGTTTTCCGCCTCCGCGGCATAGACTTCCTGCAGCTCACTCAGCAGGATGCGTAACGACTCTTTGTCAGCGATGATGTGATGAATAGTTAACGCGAGCACGGCTTCATCATGCTTGATTCTAAAAAGCGTTGCTCGCACCAGCAGGTCCTGGTCCAGATGAAATGGTTCCGCGCTATTCTCCAGAGCTAGCGCCAGCGCATCATCAAGAGTTGTGCGCTGGTTCAAATCAATCACGTTGAGGGTGAATGGTTCATGTGGAGCTAACTTCTGGGTCAGTTGACCGTCCGCTACAACAAATCTGGTCTGCGTTACGGAGTGCCGGCTGATAATCGTTGCCAGACTCGATTGGAGCTCGTTGCTGTCGACGAAGCCGCGCAAATGCAAAATCAGCGGGATGTTGTGATAAGTGGGACTGGCAGGATAAACATTACCGCGCTCAAACTCGTCGATGAACCACAGCCGCTCCTGATGGTAAGTGAGCGGCGCTTCCTCTCCGCCCGCCACCGGAAGCAACTCCACCCTCGTCTCGGCCGGCGCCAACAGCTCCGCTACTGCCTTGTCCGGCTCGCTCACCATCTCCTCAAGGATCCGCGTTAGCCGCTGGGCCATCAGCCCAATCGTCGCTTCCTCGAACAACTCCCGACTGTAAACAAAGACGCCGCTCAATCTGTCACCGGTCTCATTCACGTAGAGGTCCAGATCTGTGCGCACCGCCGGATCGTTGTGCACGGCCGCTTCTTCCAACTTCAGGCCCGGCAAGTTCAACTCCCGCACACGCGGCACGTTCTGAAAGATAAACAACACCTGCACCAAGGCCTGCCGGCTCAGACTCCGCTCCGGCTGCAACTCTTCCACCAGCCGCTCAAACGGCAGATCCTGATGCGCGTAGGCGCCTAACGTTGCTCCTTTTACCCGCGCCCACAGTTTTCGCACCGTCTCCCCTCGCGGCAGCCGCAACCGCACCGGCAGCGTGTTCACGAAGAAGCCCAGCAGCGCCTCCAGCTCCACCCGCGTGCGGTTCGCGACCGGGATCCCGATCAGCATGTCTTCCTGCCCGCTATAACGCGCCAGCAACACGTGGAATGCCGCCAACAGCACCATGAACGTCGTCACACTCTCGCGCCGGCACACCTCCTGTATCTGCGCGGCCAACTCTCGCCCCACTTCAAAGTTCCAACGCGCCCCCCGATAGGAGGGCTCCGCGGGACGTGCTTTGTCCACCGGTAACTCCAGTACTTCCGGCGCACCCAGCAGGTGTTCCCGCCAGTACTGCAAATGCTCCGCTAACACCTCCCCCTGCAACCAATCTCTTTGCCACATCGCATAGTCGGC
>JBKPPU010000110.1:0-7622 GCA_046733695.1 Acidobacteriota bacterium | reverse complement strand
ATTGCTGTCGTAGTTAAAAGTGATGACGCGGCTGAGCGTGTCGGTGATGTTGGTGATCTGGCCCAGCGTGTTGTAGTTCACGCTAATGTAATTGCCGTTGCGATCCTTAAGCTGCGTACAGCGATATTCGTTGTTTACCTCCGCTAGGGAGAGTTGGGTGCCGTCAGTTGAACGCACCAGCAAGGTGCCGCCTGTCTCTGTCAGTTGCAGGTAAGAAGAGTCAGCCGCTTCGTAAACAGTGGAGGTCGCCGTCTGCCGTAACTCAACCCGATGCCCCGCAGGCGTAACCAGCAGATAAGCATTCTTTCCGGTTTGCGCGTCAAACGTCCGGCGCTGCACAACAGGAAAGCCGAGCCGAAAGCCAGGACTGGGAAAGCCATTGTCCTCGTCGAAATAGAAGTAGGGGCCGGCAGGCGTCCAGACCATCGAGGAGTAAGCAAGCACCAGCCCGAGATCGAGGCCATTACGTCCCGGTAAACTGAGCAGCGGCACACTCCAACTTACATCCCGTGAGAGCATCCCATTACCAGGCTGATTGCGCGGATCTACTCGCGCCGTGATCAACGACGCCGGGTTTGTACTGCCCGCGCCACTCAGCGTGATCGTCGCCAGCAACGCCGCAAATTCGCCTGACTCTTCAAAGCCACGGCGCACGTACTCGCGCCCCTTCGCCGGCACCAGCGCTTCCCAGTAAGCCCAGCCACCAGCATCCGGCTCACGCATCAGGTAAGTCTTGTAGAGATCGTAGACATAGGAATGTGCATCGCGATTGCGCCCCGCGTACGAGGCTGATTCAAACAGCGTTCGGCCAAATTCAATCGCCGCCAGCTTCAGTGACGTTTGATTCTGGTTGTAGCCGGCACGCAGGAGATAGTTCCAGTAGGATGTTTCGTCGGGACTGGGGCTGTGCAGTAACGTCAGACTGAAGAAGTTCTGAATAAATTGATCCTCATAAAGCGGTGGCGGAGCGACGCGCCTGCGCGCGTGGGCTCGTCGTATCTCAGGTTGGTCCAACGGTCTCTGCGAAGTGCCCGGATCGCCAACACGCCGCCCATCCCATGGCTTACCTTCATTGCGTCTCGCCCGCACTGTGGAAGGAATCGGCGGCGGCGCCTCACGCTCCACGTTCGACTCATTCTTCACCTCTTCCAGATCCGGCAGCGTGCCCTCAGGCTTCTTCGCCCCGGGACGCACATTCCGAACAGCTTGAGACGACGCTTCGCTCAACAGCGAAACACCGGGCAGCAGTAACAGCGATGCGCAAACTGTAAAAGACAGAGTAATGCGAAGTGTGAAGTTCTGGGCGATCTGGTACATGAGGACTCCTTCAGTAACATCGTGAAGACCCAGCCGCTTAGTTTTCTAATGTGTCGTTATGCCTGAGGGGGATGAGGACATTACGAGCCGCTTCAGATGCGCCGCACTCTACGCCCAGTCTGGTCCATTGTCAACAAGTTTATGGATTCGTGCAAGCTTGTCACTCATGACCCGAAGCCCTGGCGCGATTGCCGCGCGGAGGGGCGGAGATGTTGTGGCGCTTGATCATGCGATCGAGAGTTTTGCGATCGACGTCGAGGACACGGGCTGCGGCCTGCTTATTTCCACCGGTGTGTTCCAGCACGCGAGCAACGTAGCGGCCTTCGATTTCCGAAAGAGTGACCCAATCATTTGGGGGATCAGGCGCCGGGCCAGGATTAAGAGAATAGTTGCGGATGCCTTGAGGTAGATCCTTGACGCGGACGGTTCCGTCGCACATAGCGACCGCCCGCACGATCGTATTCTCGAGCTCGCGAATGTTACCGGGCCAGTGGTATCGCTCCAGCAACTCAAGCGCTTCACTCGAGAACGTCACTGACGGACTCAACGAGTAAACCCGATCGGCAAACGTCTGGGCCAACGGAGGAATATCTTCACGACGCTCGCGCAGCGGCGGTAAGACGATGGACACCGCATTCAGTCGATAGAAAAGATCGTGTCGAAATCGACCCGCTGAAACCTCCTGCTCGACGTTGCGACTGCTCGCGGCTATCACGCGCACGTTTACTTTCTGTGTCTGGTTTGAACCAACACGCTGTATCTCGCCCGTTTGTAGAGCGCGCAACAGTTTCACCTGAAAGGACAAATTCGTTGCCGTGATCTCGTCGAGAAAAACTGTGCTACCGTCAGCTTCTTCCAATAAACCGCGCCGATCTCGATCGGCCCCCCTGACCTGTCCAAACACTTCCATTTCGATCATGCCGGCAGGGATCGCACCGCAATTGACTACGACAAACGGTTGATCGCTGCGTCCGCTGTGACGATGAATCGCCGAGGCCACCAGTTCCTTGCCAGTCCCCGACTCACCCGTGAGCAGGACCGGCAAGTTAGTATTGGCGACACGGCCCACTTGTTTCATTACTTCGATAAACGCCTGGCTGCGTCCCACCAGCTCGATGTCTGGATGGTACGCAGCCGTGCGTCGTAGGGGTGAGGATCGTTGAGGTCGTTCTGCCAATTGCTCGCGCAACGCTCTTGACAGTGATTGCAATTCCTCCGGACCAAATGGCTTCAACAAGTAGTCATAAGCACCAAAGGCAGTGGCATCGAGCGCTCCACCCGCGGCAGTGCCATGCCCGGTCATGAGCACAACCTTCGCTTCGGGCATTTTCTCTTTGAATTGACGAAGCACACGGAAACCGTTGGCGCCGCCCAGCACGACGTCGCAAAAGACTGCGGACCAGAGGGTTTCGTCAACACGCTCGAACGCGTCTTCAGCCGACGATGACTGGGTGACATTCCAGCCCTCGTTGCGCAACACGTCGGATACAAGCTCACGTACCCGGAATTCGTCGTCGATTACGAGCGCTTGATACGTTCCCCCATTTGCAATCATCCTGCGGTCCTCCATGGTGCCATTTGTTTTTTATGGATTCGCGCGCTGTTGTATTACCTGCAATCTTCCTATCAATAGCAGGAAGGGACGACGACCTCGCCCTGGCCGTCGCCCCTCTTTCCACGCGCGAGGATTTCACCCTGTTTACAACGCGCGCGTCTCGTAGAATTCAATTTACAGCCAGCCGTTTCCCGTTTTGCCGTTTCGCGCTAGCAGAAAAACACCAGCAGTCGTCCGGCGGCAGCCAACCCTGACCAATACATGTAGACATAGGGAACCCTATTGTTGGTGGCCGCGGATTGGCCCACTACCTTTCTTGAGTGAAGACTAACCAGAGCCTGGCCCGAACTTGAGGGGGCCAATACGTGACTGTTTATTGAGGTCAGTTTCACCGTTCCGCTCATTTCGGGCGACCCCTGGTTTGGTGGTTCAGAGCTCCCACCGCTACTTTGTTGTAAAGCTAAAAGACAGGAAGATTTGTCTCGCGGTAGTGCTGCCAGACCCGCACGGCAATCGATTCCCACTCAAATAGGCTAAGCGGTATCGGAAACCTGCGCAATTGGGGAGTTTCCTGAAGTAAACTCAGTAAATTCCTGATTACTCGACTTCTATGAGACCAACAATGATGGCGTAGCGGACCAGCCCGGCCACGTCATGGATGCCCAGACGCTCCATCAACTGGGCGCGATGAGTTTCTACCGTTTTGACGCTGATTTCCAGGAGTTGTGCGATCTGTTTGGTGGTCTTTCCTTCGGCGATCAGGCGAAGCACTTCACGTTGACGGGGACTCAGTGTCGCGAGCAAATCGCGTTTGGTAGTGCCCTTGCCATACTCCAAAAGAGTTTTTCGTGAGGTTTCGGGCGAAATATAGACTTCGCCACGAACGACCGTCTGAATCGCCTGTTCGAGTTCCGTGCTGGCCGCACTCTTCGGCAGAAAGCCGGCTGCCCCTTCGCGCAGAGCACGGATGGCGTATTCACCTGCTTCGTGAACCGTCAACACGACAATCCTGATTTCCGGGTACTTCTTTGCAACTTGCTCGAGGACCTCAAAGCCGCCCCCATCAGGCATCGTGATATCGAGGAGCATGAGGTCGGGTCTGAGTTCACGGACGAGTTCCAGCGCCTCGCTTCCCTTGCCCGCCTCCGCGACGACCTCCATCCCTTCAATCTTTTCGACAAGTACCCGAATCCCAGCGCGCACCAGCGCATGGTCGTCGGCGATTAGCACACGAACAGGGTTCATGAGGTTAAAACCCTCCCACTGGTTTTGATGCATCATTGCAGGAACTCCCTGATTCAACAATCAGGAATAACCTTACCCACAGATGAAACCGATCAAAGCACGGATATACCTACACCTTTATCCGTGTTTTGATCCGTGTTATCTGTGGCTCAACTCACCGGGGGCAACACGAACTGCCCGAGGTGGGGACCGGGGTAGTTTTGGGCGGTGCGCAGCGCGAGTTCCAATGCGGGACGTGTGGATTCGGGCGTGATTACGGCGTCGACAAAGCCTCGGGCTGCCGCGTACTTCGCATCGAGTTCCATGTCGTAAGTCTCGCGCACTTTGTCCATCTCGGCCGTCAATTCGGCGTCCGGAGACTCACCGTTCTTCTTTAGCTTCTCCAATTGACTCCCGAACACTGCCTGCACTGCGGCGTCGCCTTCCATCACGCCCATACGACCCGTGGGCCAACTGTAGATGAAGTCAGGATCAAAGCCCTGACCTGCCATCGCATAATATCCGGCGCCCGAGGCGTGATTGACGGTAAGAACGATCTTCGGAACCGTCGCCGTCGCCATGGCTTCTACAAACTTCGCCCCCGCGCGAATTATCCCTGAGTGTTCCGCGTCGGGCCCAACCATGAATCCGGAAACGTCCTGCACGAACAGCAGTGGAGTTTGATGTCGCGAACAGGTCTCGATGAAGTAGGCGACCTTCTCCGCCGATTCTGTATAGATGATGCCGCCAAAACGCGGCGGCTTTCCGCCAGGCATGCGCACCATGCCACGATGATTGGCAATCACTCCAACCTGCATTCCGCAGATGCGCGCGTGCGCCGTGATCATCTCTTTCGCGTAGTCAGCCTGAAACTCGTCGAGATGACCATCGTCAATCAAACACTCGAGTAGCCGTCGTACATCGTAAGGCTGTCGATGATCTTCAGGAATGATTTCATAGAGTTCTTCGGCAGATCGCACCGGCTCGCCACCAGACTCGACTGTGAACGGACACGCAGGCTTGGGCAGTTCCGACACGAACTCACGAATCTTCTCGATACACGTTTGATCGTCTGGCACGCGGTAATGTGCGACGCCGGAGAGTTCATTGTGAGTACGAGCGCCACCGAGCGTCTCATTGTCGATCGTCTGTCCGGTCGCGCCTTTCACGAGGTTGGCGCCGCCGAGTCCCATGAAGGACGTGCCCTCAACCATGATGATCATGTCAGAGAGCGCCGGCAGGTATGCGCCGCCCGCGATGCATGGTCCCATTACCGCGGAGATCTGCGGCACCTTTAAATAGCGACGCATGATTGAGTTGTAATAGAAGATTCGCGAGGCGCCGTACTGGCCTGGGAAAACGCCTCCCTGATACGGAAGGTTAACGCCCGCGGAATCGACCAGATAAATAATCGGCACGCGCGAGCGCATCGCAATCTCCTGCGCACGCAGGATCTTCTTGATCGTTTCCGGCCACCATGAACCCGCCTTTACGGTGGCATCGTTTGCGACTACGACAACTTCCCTTCCCTCAACTCGACCCACCACAGTGACCACACCCGCAGCCGGAGCACCACCCTCGTATTGATCAAAGGCCATGAGCAACCCGATCTCCTGCGAATAAGAACCTTTATCGAGGAGTAGCTCGATGCGTTCTCGTGCAGTCAACTTCCCTTGCTGATGTTGCCGGTCGATCTTATCCGGACCACCACCACGACGAAGTTTGGCTTCGAGTTGCAGCAGTTGTTCAGTAAGTTCCCGCAGGCGGGTTGATTGTTTTGTAGCCGGACCGTTCGGAGATTTTTTCATTGTGCGAATCTATGGCCCCGTGGAGTGCGCCAACTTGTTGGCGCTTTCGTATGTTTACCGAAGCGGTGACAAGTCACCGCACTCCAAGGACGCGCTCTACCGTTGTTGCCAGATCGTGCGAAGCAATGCGTCGGAAGTGGTCGAAGAAGGCACACCCTCCACAATGGCGATGCGGGAACCGCGCATCTCGAGCGCTACTGCACCGCTTCCAGTTTGCCATTCCATGCGCTCGTCAGTGGCCATCGTTTCTCGCGCGTCAGGATAGCGCTTTGAAGTTCGCTTCGCATAGGCATCAAAGAATTCTCGCGCGTCAGTGGGAGTGTCCCACGCGGTTAACTGCGCGATAAAGAACTCGTTCGGTTTGCCGGTTTCATAAAGTGCAAAACGATCGCCGGCCCAACCCGCGGACGCCTGCTTCGATTCAGACGTGTCGTTCAAAAACTCGTCAAGGATCAGGTAATACCCCCATTCACCATTGACGTCGTAATCGATCCGTTTCCAGTATGGACCAAGAGTAAACCTGAGGTCCGGCAACGCAATTTTCTGTGGAGCTTCGTAAGCAAAGTATTTGTCGGCATGCAGGATTTGCTCGCTTGACTGCGGCAGCTTTGTGAACGCCTGCGAGACCATCTCCCAGCCGCCGCGCTTGTAAAGCTGCGTGGCCCACGTCGAACCTTCTTCATACGGAAATAGCAACGACTCACGCAACGCTCGCGGAGCTTGCTTGAACTGTTCCGAGGACGCTTCCTGTGAGCCGAGGCTGCGAATGAAAGCCAAAGCCACAAGGGGATTCTTGGACATGTAGATAGTCATCGCGAGAGTCGCATCGCCTTCGATCAGCGCGTGTGCTGCGAGCTCGGCGTCAGAATCTCCTTTGGGCCATTTTTCAAAACGCTTGAGATTAAAATGCTGGTCCTGTAGCGCGTGCGTCAACTCATGGGCCATGACTGGCTTTTGGCCGTCGAGCTCGATCCAATCAGCGAGGTAAAACTGTTGCGCCTTGGGATCGTAGTATCCCGCCACCTGTTCGGTCAGCAGCTTGACTAAGAACGTACGATAGGCAAAATCTTTGGGTGCCAGACCAAAGGCACGGAGCAGCACTTCAGCCGCATGCATTTCGCCGGGTGTGGTATCGGAATCCAGGTTCCTGACAATCATTTGCTCGATCTCGGTCCGAGACTGGGCTCCACTCTTGACGGCTTTCAGTATTGAAAGCTCACGCAATTCGCTCGTTTCCTTGAGCATGGCGGCTGTTGTCGACACAATCGCCGCATTCTGGGCGTTAGCCGTAGCAGTAGTCTGTGCCTTGGTTTTTGGCAGGAAGCTGCCACTAACGAGGAATAACAGGGTCAATAGGGCCAGCCCCGCGCTAATTTGCTTTGACATATTGGTCTTTCACTCTTATAGTCCGCTAAAACGTTTACAGCTAACAAGGATCAGGATTAATTCCTTCTCTCGCTTATGAGTTCGGAAGGCTTTGCTCAGATGACAAGCCCTGCCCCTGAAGATGTATTCGGCGTTTGGCACGAAACCGTCCTTCGTGTGCGTTACGCCGAAACGGACAAGATGGGCATCGTTTATTATGCCAACTATTTGGTCTGGTTCGAAATCGGCAGGACTGATTATTGTCGCGCACGTGGTTTTTCTTACCGCGATATGGAGGAAAGAGAGGACGCTTTCTTAGTTGTTGCCGAGGCGTATTGTCGTTACAAAGCTCC
>JBKPPU010000109.1:0-5047 GCA_046733695.1 Acidobacteriota bacterium | reverse complement strand
CGGAATGATCGTCTCACCCGGCAACGGCGTCAGATTGAAGTTTCCGAAACGCGTGCAGCGAATATTCTGCGCGTTGCAATCAGCGCCTGCCGCCGCAAAGCTGGGGCGTTCGTTGAACTGTCGATCGAGATTTCGATCCTGCCCCGTTGTGATATTGAAACCCGGTCCAGTGTTGGCGACGACGAACGGATTCATCACCACTTTCCACCACGGCAGGTTAACGGTGCCGAAGACAGTGAAACGATGTCGAATATCAAACGAGCTTCGTCCAAACTCACCTGACAAGTCGTAAGAGTTCATCGGAAACAGCGTACTGCCCTGGCCGTCTGAATCGTTCGTCGTCTTGCTCAACGAGTAGTTGCCGCTGAGCTGAAACATGCGACTGAGCCGGCTGTTAAAGCCGAGGAAGAACTGGCGCTGATTGAACTGCCCGCTCGCTTCGTAACGAAACACATCACCCTGCGTCGGATCGGGTCGACGACCGTTCGGCGTCAGCTCGGTGATAGTGAACGGTAACGGCGCATTCACGTCGCGCGCGCGAATCACGTGAGTAATGCGGATGTTGTAGAAGCCAACGAACATCGTGATGTTGCGCGGCAGTTGTCGCTCAACCTGCGTGCCGACCACGAAGACAGTGGGAATCTGCAGATTGGGATCAACCTGCCAGACGGCCTGCTGTGTGGCGGGTACGAGTGAAACATTCGGAACAGCAGTCGGACTCCACTGATTCAACAGCGCGTAGATCGGGGCAACGTTCGGCAGTGCCTGTTCGGCGACTGAAGGCGCCGCGCTTCGATCGAAAGGCTCCGCAACTGCCGTTTGAATCACGGTATCGCCGTTGAATCGAATAGCCTGGAGCGTGTTACTTTCATTGAACCGGTTGTAAAAGAAGCCCGTGCCAACCCGGATCACCATCTTTGGTGGTTTCGCGCTGTTAGCCGCTCCGGGCGACCACGCAACCGCGATGCGTGGCGCAAAGTCGAGCTTGCTGTGCGCATTAGTTTGGGTCTCATATCGCAGGCCGTAACTGAGTGTCAGGTTCGGTCTAATGCGCCAATCATCCTGAACAAACACGCCGTAGTCTGTTTGACTAACGTCGGCGAACGGGTTGCCGGCGTTGAGACTGAACTGCGTCGCGCCACCACCGGCTGCACGAATCTGAGCGGGGGTAAAACCCTGCTCTTGTAGGAGCAACGTCTTTTGATAGCGCTCGATACTAGTCAAACCAAAACCACCGGTGAAGGTCCAGGTACCGCCGAAGTTTCCCTCATTCGTGTCATCGACATTTATGTGACGAACGCGGCCGCCGAATTTTATGGCGTGCGTGCCATGCTGCTTGGCGGTGAAGTTACTCAATTCCCAACTCGAGCGTTCATTCACAGAATTACCAACCTGCGATCCGCCTGAATTGAATGAACCGCTGACATTGAGCGCTGGGATTGAATTGCTACCGGTTTGCTCGTTGCGACTGTGCGTGTACTGAAAACGAGTCTCGTTGATCGTCGTCGGATTCAGAATCGCCGTTTCAGTCACCTGCACGTTTTGATTTACCGTCAGCAAATCGAACGCACGCTCCGGTAGCGTAAAGCCGCCCAGTCCCTGATTGTCGGCGCTAAACCTGTTGTAGTTGTAACGAATGACGAGTGTGGTATTCGTGTTGATGGCGTAATCAAAACGAGGACTCAGGAAGAGATTGCGTCGCGGCACGAGGAACGCCTGTCCAAAATCGACCGGGTTCAGATTCTCATCGAGCACCGTCGCGCGTACGAGATCGTTGTCGTCCGTTTCAATCCGCCCAAAATTAAAAAAGAACGACGCCTTCTTCTTCACGATCGGACCACTCAAATTCGCCTCGTACTGTCGGATCTGAAACGGCGTGCGCTTGCTGGAACTGACGGCGAATGGATTGCGCGAGTTGAGACTCTCGTCGTTGAAGTTGAACGACGCGCCGCCTCGAATTTTATCGGTGCCAGGCCGCGTCAGAATATCAATACGTGCCGACGGTTGATCGTTCTCAGCGGCGAACGGATTTTGATTGATACGAATCTCGCGAATCGCATCTTTCGAGGGAAGATTGCCGCCCGTAAATCCGTCGATGAAGATCTGTCCGCCGTTTGGTCCAACTGATGGACCGGCCAAGGCCTGGAGTGCCGCGGCGAGTTCGTCAGGGTCGTCCGGCAAAGCGTCCAGGTCTTTTCCGGCAATCACTGTTTGATTGGCATTGTTCGTGGCTTCAGTGCTGACTGCAGTTTCAGCAACCGTGACTTTCTCTTCGATCGTCACGCGCAAGGTCAGGTCAACGGTTTGTCGCGCAGTGGTGATATCGACTTCCTTGCCATCAGACGTTGCGAAGCCCGGCGCAGCCGCTTGCAGCGTGTACTTACCCGGGGCAAGTCCGGCAAACGTATAGACTCCCTCACCGTTGGTCGTGGTTTTCTTTTGAACTCCGCTGGCATCGGTAAGTGTCACGTGGGCGCCGACAATTGCCGCGCCTAATTCATCAGTGATCAAGCCGCGCAGGGATCCGCGCGCTTGTTGTGCGGCGACAAGTGCGGCGGACAGAAGAACGATCAAACTGATACAGCACAGCTTGCCGGGGATATTTAGGGGAAATTTCATTTTATACCTCGAACAGGACCGGGATAATTGCAGGATTTCTGTCCACAGATTACGCAGATTTCAAAGAATGAGTTCTGCGTAATCTGTGGATGGCTTTATGGCAAACCGATGCCGAAGGAAATGCCGCTGCCGCCCAGGCCGGCTGCGGGGTTGGGTGCTTGTCCAGCCGCTGGACGGGGAGCAAGCATCGCGAGCAGAGTGTCAGCACCGGAAATCAGCGAAATTGCTGTTAGACGGGTTGGATCCGCACCCTGCGTACTGGAAACGATGATAGTGTCGCCAACCTTAACATCTGCGATTGAAATAGTTGGCAATCTTTCGAGCATGTCGTTGATATTGAAGCCGCCACCGGGACGCGGACCACCCGGTCCACCCCCGCCCGCCGGACGTTGGCCCTGTGTTCCATTCCCTGCACCTGCCGCCGGAGCACTGCCGCCCGCCGGGCCACCTGCGCCGCCACCAGGACGGCCGAAGCCGCCCATTCCTCCCATTTCCGATGGAAATCGTCGCAGGACAGCGTCCTGCTTGATCACGATTGTGAGCGGTATCTTCTTCTCCAACTCCTTGATATGGATCTCACCGGTTGCAGGATCGATAGCCGTGACGACGCCGCCGACTGTCCGAAAGGCTCCGGTGACGACTTTCTGTGGATTGAAACGAAGCGGATCTTCAGTTCGATCGCCGAGGGCGCGTAACTGATCGCCGACTTTCAATTCGCTAAAATTACTCGGCTTCGCATCGCCAAACTTGATCGAGTCGGGCGCGTAACGCTTCATTTCAGTCTTGTCGCTGACGGGAATCACGACCGACTGTGTTCCGGCCATCGTCCGGTTAGCAATCGTGATCTCTTTGGTGTCAGGCTTCAGCGCTGTGATCACGCCGAGAATTCCACGCCGGCGCCATTCGAGGCGTTCCGCTTCCTGCTTCTTCGCTAGGTCGCCTTTCGTCATCACGATGACCTGCATGGCAGGTACCGTCTTGCGATCGTCGGAGACAGTGCCGCGCGCCATCACGCGGTCGCCCTCACCAAGGTCAGCAAGCGTCAGGTCAGTGGCATTGGCGAGGGTTTTCTCGCCGGGAGCAAGCTTCTTGTAGGTCGTTTTATCGCTAAGGGTAACTGAGACCATGGATCCGGCGTCGGTCTTGATGGTCAACTGTTTTGCGGCGGCATCGATGGACTTAACTTCGCCAATCGCGTACTTGGCAGCGATATCAGGATCTGCCGTTTGTGCGAGTGAAGCGGGGGTTGATGCCAGCAAGCTGATGAATGCTAGGGCAGCCGCGAAAAAGAACGTCCTCATTACTAGTCCCTTTCTGTCCTGTTTAGTGAACACCACAAAGCGCGGATTTATGACTCCCAAATCCAGAAAATTGGTTTGCCACCAAAGGCACAAAACTCAAAAAAATGATTTACGTGTTGCTCCAGCCGACGCGGTAGCGGGCTGTTAGTGCTAAACCAAAGCTGATAATCAGCATAAAAACAGCGATAAAAGGCCACACGTAGGGAAGCGAGGTTAAGAGTACCCAAAAACTTGTCCCCAGTAATAACGCCACAGCCTCGGAATTCTTACCAATCGCAAGATATTTTCGCTGTAACCACCGGCCGGTGGCAGCGTAAAGAATGACCCGGCCAAACACTCCGGAGACCAGCAGAAGCAGCAAAGCAAGCAGTCCGACCATCACCTGGACCGGTTGCGGCATGACCCAGAGACAAAGCGGCACCACGCCTAACAGCACGAGGAGCCCAATGAGACCAATCGCGGCTACACGCAAGCTGGTTAAATGAAGGCGAGCGACTCCGCGACTTATCGTGCCCGGCATGACGAGGGTGAATCCGAGTGAGACGAGGAACCAGAACAGCACGACCAGCAGTCGTGTTCCGAGATAGGTTGAGGTCCAACGAGGGCTGAAGATTCCCGATGGATTATTCATCATGTTGCGGAGTTCCTGTTCGTAACCCGCATACATCATCGTCATCGCCTCGGGATTGCGATTGGGATGAGGGTCTTCGGCGCGATAACTCCCTCCAATCACCATCACGTCGCCGCCAATACGTGCACCATTCTTTAGAATCACCGAACCGCCGACGGCAGCAACGTCGCCATCAACCGCGCCTTCGACGATCACGTCGCCTCCGAGTGACACTGCTTCCTGAGCACTGCCGGTAATTCTCACCGACTTCCCTATGCCGACAACCGGACCTTCATTCGTGCCCGAAATCACGAGGGTCTCTTTTGCGTTTTGTGCACTGGCAGCACCGACGAGTATCAGCACCCACAAGAGCAGCGCGAAGAAGCGATTCAAATCGAGTTTGTTGAGGGAGGGTTGAGATCTGACTGTTGACAGGTAAGTGACCATTGCCCGAGGCAACCTCCTATTCGGTTGCTCTCGTGCGATGATAATTTGAGATCAAACGCGAGAGTATCAG
>JBKPPU010000108.1:0-7647 GCA_046733695.1 Acidobacteriota bacterium | reverse complement strand
CCTTGTTGTTGCTCCGATTCCGAGGCTCCGCGTCCAAACATCTTGTCAAAAAGTCCCATGATGATTTCCTTTCACACTTAGCAGGTGATTATTCCGTAGGGGAAAAACACAGGGGATTTTTGTCAGGGTTGCGAGAGAAATAATACTACTCGAAGTGACCTGAAGATGTGTTTTTTACTTCAACATTTCTTCGATTAAACGATCGACGTGGATGCGGGTGGTGTCGAGAAGTTGAATGCCGTTGTGTTCTTCGGTGCGAAGCAGCAGCGGAATCTCTGTGCCGCCGAGAATAATCGCTTCGACGTTGTCGCGCGTTTTCATTTCGTCGGCAATGTTTAAGAACTTTGCGCGCGTTTCGGGCAGGAAAGTGTCTTTGAGTAGTTCGCCAAAGTATTTCTCGTGAATGTAGTCTTGCTCTTCGGCGTTTGGGGTGACGAGCTTGATGTCAGTGCGTGAAAAAACTTTCGGGTAGAACGGCGCCTGCATCGTGTAACGCGTGCCGAAGAGTCCAACGCTCTTGAAGCCAAGCGTCTGTGCGCGCTCACAAGCGGCCTCGACAATGCTTATCAGCGGTAAGTTGACGCGCGCTTTGATTTCGTCAAACACGATATGAGGTGTGTTTGCGGTTAGGGCGGCAAAGTCAACTCCGGCTTTTTCGAGTATCTCGAATTGTGAGACCAGGTAATCCGTTACCTTGTCGAGTTCATTCGCGCCCATCCACGCGATCATGCGTTGCAGATCGACGCTGTTGATAATGACGGGCGGTGAGGCGCCGTCCGCTTTCTCACGGTACTGGGCCGTCAACAGCCGATAGTAATCGATGGTTGATTCAGGGCCGGTGCCCCCGATAAGTCCAAGAGTCTTCATAGACAGGATTTACAAGATTGTTTCAGGATTTACAGGATAAGATCTTGTTCATCTTGATCTAATTCTGTAAATCCTGTCCCATTCTTACTGCTGTGTGGTCGTGCTGCGGGTGACTTCGCCGATCTCGTACTCCGGCTTCGGAACACCCATGATCCATTTGTCGAACCAACCGACGATGTGCTGCAGGCGCTCGATACGATGCCACGGTTGACCGGAACGCGACAACTCGTGGGACTCGTTCGGGAAGCGAACCATCACTGTCGGTATCTTGCGATACTTCAACGCGCGGAACATTGCCTCGCCGCCTGGTCCGGTCGGCGTGCGCCAGTCAGCTTCGCCAAGAATCAACATCAACGGAGTCTGGATCTTGTTGACGTATGTGATCGGCGAACGGCGTACGTAATCTTCCGGATCTTCAAACGGCGGCGACTTGAACCACGACGGTTGGAATAGTGTGAAGTCGGCGGTGTACCACCAGTCAGACCAGCTCGCGATGTCACGTTGCGACACTGCTGCTGCAAAGCGCGTAGTCTGTGTGATGGTCCAGTTCGTCAACAATCCGCCGCCACTACCGCCGGTCACGCCCATCTTCTTGTCGTCGATGTAGCCACGACGAACCAGTTCATCCACGCCGGCCATCAGGTCTTTGTAGTCGTCGCCGGGATACTTGTGCTGAATGATGTTGCCAAAATCCTGACCGTAACTGGTGCTGCCGCGCGGATTTGGATAGAGCACCACATAACCCTTTGCCGCCATCCATTGAAACTCGTGATCAAAGATGAATCCGTAAGCGGCGTGTGGTCCACCGTGGATGTTGAGAATCAACGGGTACTTCTTGTTCGGATCGAAATCGGGTGGCTTCTGCACCCACGTTTGGATCTTCTTGCCGTCAAAGCTCGTGTACCAAACTTCTTCGGGCTCGGTGAGATTCAGTTTTGAGAACAACTCGTCGTTGATGTGCGTCAGTTGTCTTGGCTGTGCGCCGGCTTTGTCCAGCCAGTACAGATCGCCGACACGCGTCGGAGTCGAAATCAAAAGCACAAACTTCGATGCATCTGGAACCGAGCGATAGCTAACGACAGCCTGGTTTCCAGTCGTGACGTCCTTCAACTTTCCACTCACGACATCAAAGGAGCCGAGGTTTGCTCGACCCTCTTTCACGTAGAGCATGTTGATGCTACGCCCATCTCGCGACCAAATCGGAGGGTTGCCGCCGCCTCCTCTGGGTGCGACATTATCGCCACCCACACCCCCGCCGATATCGAAATCAAAGTTCGCCGTGAGATTCCGGGGCTTGGCTCCGGAGACGAGATCGAGCACCCAGAGATCGGGTTGTGAATACGAACGCACCGGCTGGCTTACCGACGCGATGAATGCCATCTGCTTTCCGTCCGGACTGATGGTAAAAGCACCGGCGCCCATATCGAACGAAGTAAGTTTCACCGGATCACCACCGCTTACTGACATCGTGTAAAGGTCCGTGCGCGGCAGTTCGTAATAAGGCTCGTCTGTGTAGTCCGTCTCGAAATAGATGCGAGAACTGTCTTTGGCCCAAATCGCGCCGCCATCGTCGAAGTGTCCTTTGGTCAACTGCTTTGGCGTGACTTTTTCATCGCCTGTTTTTGGAGCAGTGACTACCCAGATGTGGTTCGGATGTTTGAAATCGAGATAGCCGGCGCCGTTTGCGCGATAGACCGCACGATTGATGACACGCACGTCACTCTCGCGCTCTGGTGGCGTCGGGCTCGCGGCGGGTGATGCCGCCGGTGTGGCGGTTGGTGCGTTTTTAGCGGCGGCTTTTGCGAGCTCCTCTGCGGTGGCACTGTTGTAGAAAAGAATCAGCTTTCCGTCTGGCGACCACTGCGCCCCACTTGCGCCGCGCGCCAGAGTCGTGAACTGAAACGGCTCGCCACCGGACATCGCCAGCATGAATAATTGCGGTGGGTCCACTCGGCCGGAAACCTCCGGAGCACGAGTGAACATGATGTACTGCCCGTCAGGTGACCAGCGTGGTGCGCCATCACGAGGGCCGTTCGTGAGCTGTCGTGTTTCGCCGTTGGCGGTGGAGACAGTCCAGATAGCGGTGTTGTATCCGTCCTTCTTTTCGTTGACCGTCACTCGCACGAACGCGACGCGCGAGCCGTCGGGCGACACCTGTGGATCGCCGATCCAAACGAAGTTGAAGAGATCTTTTTCAGTGATGCTGCGTTTCTGCGCCAGCACCGGCGCGGCGAGAGATACAACGATGATCAGGAAAAGAGAGACACGAAAGCGCATGAGTAGTTCCTTTCAATCCACAGATTACGCAGATGACCCGAGTTGAGCAGATTAGCGACGCAGATAGACGTAATAAACCACGCCACTATAGTCGTCCGTCAAGAGAAATGCATCTTTTCCGAAACTGAAAACGTCAGCTGGACGGCCATTGATGGCTATTCCGTCGATAAAGCCCGTGATGAAATCGGTCATCGCGCCGCTGGACGCGGTGACTTTTACAACACGATAGCCGCGACCGAGCCTCTTTGTCGTCGATCCATGCAGCGTGACAAGAAACGAGCCATCCAGATCGGAGAAGTTGTCGGCGTCGAAGTATTCCAAACCGAGTGGCGAACTATGCGCCGGAAACGGCGTGAGCGCTGTGGGAACCTTTCGGCAATTAAACTTTGACCCTTTCGGATTGAACTTCGGATCGAAATAGATTCGCGGACCGTCCTGGAAACAGTATGGCCAACCGTAATGCGTCTCTGAACTCTTGAGCGCGTAAAAAGTGTCGGCTGGGCGATTGGCTCCCAGATGATCCGAACCCATGTTGGTGGCGTAGAGTTTTCCGTTGACCCAACGAAGCCCAACGGCATTGCGCAATCCACGTGCGATGTATTTCTTGTCCGTGCCGTCAGGATTCATTTGCAGAATGCTGGCGCGAACTTCTTCTTTTTCTTCGCACGCGTTGCAACTGCTGCCGACTGCGACGTAGATCTTTCCATCGCCACCGATAATGACGGTGCGCGTCAGATGCCAGCCGCCGTATTTGTAAGCCAGTCCGTAAGCAGGGAATGTTGCGAGCACCTGGGGCTCGCCTGAAGGCGCGTCTTTGCCGGCTTCGTAACGATAACGGACGAGCTGATCCGTTAATGCGAGATAGAACCAGTCTATTCCTTCCGCATCTCTGTAAAAGGCGACGCTGTTCGGATTGAGCAATCCGGTCATGTATTTCGTGACTTTCTTAAATTGCCGGGTCGTGGGATCGAATTGATCGAGGATGTACACCACGCCGCGTCGATTGTCTGACTTGTCGTACATATCGGTTACGAAGAGACGGTTGTCAGGACTCAGCGCCATGAAGCGCACCCGTCTGAGACCCTGAGCAGCAACGCTGATCTCGTAACCGTTCGGCAGATTCAGATCGAACGACTTTCCATTTGCGAGCGAGATATGATGTGGCGTCAGTTTTTGTGCGAAGACGTTTGCGGAAACAAGAACAATCAGGATTGCGACATGCGCGAATCGGATCGAGGGTGTCATTTGTTGAGAAAATATCACATCGGACGCACTCCAAAACATCTCTGCGGCCTTCCGCGTACCTCAGAGCAAGCGGAGATACGTTGAAGACCGCAGAGTGACACTTCGCCGGGTTATCACATTCACGACGCCGCGCGCGCCGCTTAATAATGACCCTGACGGAGTGAAACTGGAGCCCGACCGGCTTCCCGTGTTATCAGGAAATAACACGCCACCCGGAAAATTATTCCCAGGGAATTTTCTATCTGGTCAGGTGTTAATCTAGAATGGTCCCCGCAAAACGCCATGACAATGGACAACGATGCGGGATTTGGCCAGGCGGCGATGGAGCACATCGACTCGCTATATGGCTATGCCTTGACGTTGACACGCGAGGCGACGGAAGCTGAAGACCTCGTGCAGGAAACATATGTGCGCGCGGCAGGTGCTGCGAACCGGCCTGACCCGGATAGTAATCTGAAGGGCTGGCTATTCGTGATTATGCGAAACGCGTGGTTGAACCAACTGCGTCACAAGAACAGCGGCCCGCGTTTCGTCGAACTCGATTTAGGTGAGCCGCCGGCCGTCGAAACACAGGAGAACCCGCACGTTGTTTACATCCGCAAGCTGGAAAGACAACAGGTGCGGGATGCAATTCAGAGTTTGCCGCATGCGTACCGCGAGATCGTGGTATTGCGCGACATCGAGGGCTTCAGCTACCAGGAGATTGCGACGGTGCTCGATTGTCCGGCGGGAACTGTCATGTCGCGTTTAGGGCGTGCACGTGGGAAACTAAGACAAATGCTGCAGCCACGGATCAGACGCGTTGATTACGGATTGACCAAAGAGGGTAGAAGTTGAGGCAGTGCGACGACATAAGAGGCCGGTTGACGTTGTATCTCGACGACGAGCTACAGGGCACTGAGCGTGCGGCTGTGGAGGCTCATCTGTCGGAGTGTCAGTCGTGCGCTAACGTTTTTTCCAGAGAGCGAAACTTTCTGAAGACCATTCGAGAAGGCGGAAAGTTGTATGCTGCTCCGCCGGAATTGCGTGCAAAAGTCCAGCGGGCTCTTAGACCGCGTCGAAACTCTCGGGTCAACTGGATTGTTGCGGCCGCTGCGGTGTTGCTCGTGTTGCTGTTGCCCGTGATTGTGTGGCGCGTAGTGAAGCAGGGGAATCAACCGGAGAAGGGGCCGGCGGGTAGCTTTGCGCTCATGGCGGCGAACACTCACCTGCGACACGTGCGCGGGCAATTACCACTCGAAGTGGAGTCGACGAGTCCACAGGATATTTCTTCGTGGTTTGTAAACAAGGTGAACTTCAGTGTGAAGTTACCCAACTATCAGGAATCGTCGGGGCAGGAGAAGCTTTACATGCTCGAAGGAGCGCGGCTGGTTAATTTTCAGAACGACTACGCTGCTTACGTCGCTTACCAGATGAAAGAGCGACCGATCAGTCTCGTGATCACTTCGGCATCAGCAGTCGAACCGACGGGCGGTGAAGTGATCGCAGCCCGTGGTTTGGTGTTTCACTACAACGCGATCGCTGGGTTGAAGGTATTGACGTGGAAAGACCGCGGTCTAACCTACGCACTCGTCTCCGATCTCGAGGAACGCGGCCAACAATCCTGTATCGTCTGCCACGAGGGCACCAAAGATCGCGACTTCATCGAGCCGCTCAAACCTCACTAAGCTAAAATTATTTTGAGTACATCTTGATGATGCGCTCAATCGCGGCGCGGCAGACTTTGCAGAAGTGATCCGTGCGCGAGAACATGATGCAGTCGACTTCCGGCCGGTAATACCCCTTCGCTTCATACATCGCTCCTTCAAACGCTCCGACCTGTCCGAAGTGTTTCTCCGCCTGAAACATCTTCTGCTCGTGGGCCAGTTCCTCTTTAAAGAGCGCTTCCATTTCTTCCTCGGGGCGCTTGTCTTTCCTGAGCTGGACGCGTCGCGCCTGAATCTGTCGCGAGTAGTTCTCAAACTCTTCCTTGTTCCACGGCGTCGGGATCGGCGTGACGTTCGCAAACGGCGAGGCAAGATTGCGCCACTTCAACGTGCTCACATCGAGCAGTGCGGTGACGTTCGGCTCCCATGGCTCGACGCGATCTGCAGCCGCCGGACCGTAAGCGACTGACGAGGTGTAGTACTCGTCCGCGAGTCCGGCGAAGTGATGCCCGAATTCGTGAACGAAGACGTAGTCAGCGAACGCATTGTCAGACGCGACCGTGCTGTAGAGATTGAAGATGCCGCCGCCGCCGTAAGTCCGATTGTTAACGAGCACTTCGATGAACTCGTATGGCGCAAACTGTGCGGTACGACGCAGCGCGCGATTGTCGAACGTCAGGACGTAACGTTCTGACCCAAAAGCATCGTAAGTGGCGCCGATCGGTGAGTCGCGATAGATACCCGTCGAAGGACGCGAGATGCCTGACTCGGCTGCGGGCGGGCAGAGTCCCCAGACGTTGAAGTTTCTCTGGTTCTCCTTGAACGGCGATGTTGCGAAGAGCGTTTTAGTGAGTCGACGAGCATCGGCTTCAAACTTCTTCGCTTCAGCCGCTGTGTAACCGTCACCGACGATCAGGAAGTCGACCTTCGTTTCGGGGTCGCCGGCTTTCTGAATCGTAACGAGCGGCGCGGGCGCAACCGGTTTCGAACGATCGACGAACTGATCCGCCGGATCGATTGACGTGGTCCAAATGTCCTGAAAAACATTCTTTGCGTCGCGTTTCTTCAGAGTGATCGTGACAGGCGCGGTTGGTTCGGGGAAGCGCAGCGATTCCTGAAACGTCCGCTTGACCGTTTTAGCTTCGTCCGTCGTCTCCCACTCGCCATAGATTGACGCAAACCCACGCGAGTAGAGAAGCTGCTTCGACTTCGTGTCACGAACTTCGAACAGATACTTTCCGAGATTCGACGAATCGATTGCCTGCTTCGGATCGCCAGGCCATGGAAGTGGTTCGATCAATACGCGGTCGACGCTGAACACTTCCTGCGTCGCATCGCCGGTGTGGTAATAGTCAAGACGCATTGTCGGCGTCGCCGCAATTGCCGTGAGATAAGAAACGAGAAGAATAGCCAGGACCAGGATTAGTTTGTTCATAGCCGGATAATACCGAGGAAAACGCACCAATGTCACCCGTGCGAATCCGTGTAACATGCTATACTCTTGCGATTTATGGCTAGTGTCCTCGAGATCATACCGCTCGGTGGTATCGGCGAGTTCGGAATGAATTGCATGGCGGTGCGCTTCGGCGACGAGATGTTGATTCTCGACGCC
>JBKPPU010000107.1:0-2529 GCA_046733695.1 Acidobacteriota bacterium | reverse complement strand
GGAGGCGCGGATCGTGCTGAAACCTGTCCGGATGCCAAACCTTGGCAAGGTCTCGATGTGCTGCTTTCAGTTCCCGCATTGAAACGCCGGGTTTTACTCCCAGCAGTTCGTAGGCCTTACTCAAGTCTGTGCTCAATTTTTCCCTCTATGAAAGGACATGCGCCAGTCTCGAAACTCCTCGCAGAAGGTCGTCGGCACTGGGTACCGGCACGCCCATATAGTGCATGACGGTGACCAGAACCATCCCGAGAATGGCGCTCGTCAAAACCGCCTTCATGAGCGCGATACTCAACTGCGCCAGGAATGACGAGACTTTCTCAACAATTCGCTGGATTTTCATGTTCATCCCCCCAGACAACTCAGTCTTTCGGCTAACTCGTGAGTTCAGAGGACATTTGGGGCTGCCGGGGACGAGATCGAGGCAAAACCTCTCAGGGCATTATTGCAAACGAGGGCGCGTGGTTGCAACAGTGTTTTTCACACGCGGATTTTCGCGGAAAAACGCGGATCAATCAGCGTTTTTGGGTAAATGGATGGTGAAGGTTGTGCCTTTTCCAAGCTCTGAGGAGACGGTAACTTCGCCGCGGTGGAGGAGCGCGAGGTGTTTCACGATTGCTAATCCGAGGCCGGTGCCGCCCATATCTCTTGACCGAGCGCGGTCGGCGCGGTAGAAGCGTTCGAACAGTCGCTCCAGGTGCTGGGCGGGAATTCCATCGCCATTGTCACGCACAAGTATCATGTCGCGCGTGCCTGACTGGTAACTGATCGCAACGGTGCCGCCGTCACGGCTGAACTTGATCCCGTTATCGATCAGATTCGTCAGCATCTGCTCGAGCCGTCGCGCATCGGCAAACACAGTCACTTCCGGTGCGACCTCGTTTCGGAGCGTGACGTTTTGTGCCTTGGCCTTTGCCGCCAACGATGCATATACGTCCTGAACCAAACCGTGCAACTCAATCGGCGCGGCGCGCAGTCGCACATTGCCGCCTTCGATCGCAGTGAGCTCGAGAATGTCGTCAATCAGCCCGTGCATTCGCGAAGCGTTCTTGCGAATGATTGAAAGAAACCGCTGGCAACTTTCCGCATCCTCCAGCGCGCCGTTTTCGAGTGTTTCTACAAACGCGATGATTGCAGTGAGTGGCGTGCGTAATTCATGTGAGACGTTCGAGAGAAATTCCTGTCTTACATGTTCGAGACGCTCAGTTCGTGTGATGTCGAAGAACACTCCGAGCGCTCCTTCAGCGCCATTACCGTTCACATTTCCAATCGGAACAACACGCAGATCGAAGATCTGTCGCTCTGGTCCATGCGTTTCGACCTTCACGCCGCTTCGTTCGATTCCTTTCAACCCATCGAGAAACGCGCTGTAGATCGCTGGATTGCGAGTCAGTTCAGTTAGTCGTTGTGATTTGAGCGCGGCGACTGAAGGATTGAATAACCGGTAAGCAGCCGCATTCGAGGCGACCACGCGCATGTCTCTGTTGACCACGAGCAAACCTTCGCGCATCCCCGTCATCGTCGCATCGAGCAATGAGCGCACTTCAAAGTTCTCGGCTGCATTTGTTGACTCGACTGGCGAGTTGTTGGCGTTCGCAGATCGACGACTGCTCAACACAGTCGCGACGCCAATCACCAGTAAAACGCCCGCAAGTATCAACCGTACAGAAAATGAGGGAATTACGAGCGCAAGAGAGGCGAAAACAATGCACGCGGCTATCAATAGAAGCTGTCGCTTGGCCACGAGAAGTTTAACCTTCAATTACTTTGAGAGCTTGCGGCCGCTTGTCCCGTGCATCCAATGAAACGATAGCCGACTCCGACAACAGTCTCGATGCAATCACCACACTTATCGAGCTTCTGTCGCAATCGACGAATGTGCACGTCAAGCGTGCGCGCGTCGCCATAGTAACTGTAACCCCAGACACTATCCAGCAACTGCTGCCGTGTAACGACGCGATCCGCGCTTCTCGCCAGAACGGAAAGAAGCGTGAATTCCTTGTTGGTGAGCTTTATCTTCACTCCTTCGCACACCACCCGGATGTCGTCGAAATCAATGAGCAGATGATCGTCTTCATAAGTCTTGCCCATCGTTTCATCGGCACGACGCATCACTGCGCGCACTCGGGCTAGGAGTTCGCGCACTGAAAAAGGCTTGGTGATGTAATCGTCAGCTCCCAGGTCGAGTCCGGTGACGCGATCCGATTCCGAAGCCTTTGCCGTCAGCATGATGATTGGAGTGCGTCGCGTCGCCGGCTCGCGTCGCAAACGACGGCACAACTCGATTCCGCTCATCCCCGGCAACATGAGATCGAGAATGATGAGACGCGGCGGCTCGCGTTCGTTGAGCGCCGCAGAGAGACCCGCTTCACCAGTTGGTGCAGTAATAGCGACGAGGCCCTCACGCTCAAAGTTGTACTTCAAACTCTCAGAGATGTCGGCGTCATCCTCGATGATTAGGATTGGGCGGGTCATAGCTTATGTATGTTTGATAAATGCAGCCTCGGCCATGTAGACGGTGAGCTCACAAAT
>JBKPPU010000106.1:0-9659 GCA_046733695.1 Acidobacteriota bacterium | reverse complement strand
TGCCCGGGATGCTGGTCCACATTGATGGTAGTGAACATCAGTGGTTCTGTGATCATCGCTGGTACGACCTGTTGGTGGTGATGGATGACGCCACCAGTGAGATCTACTACGCGCAGTTGGTGACGGAAGAATCGACGCGGAGGTGATGCAGGCGCTGCGTGAAGTGCTGGAGACGAAAGGCTTGTTCTGTGCGCTCTATAGTGACCGTGCCAGCCACTTTTTTCTAACGCCAAAGGCTGGTGAAGCCGTTGACCACGACCGTTTGACGCAGGTCGGCCGGGCCATGAAAGAACTGGGTGTGAAGCTGATTCCTGCCTACTCACCCCAAGCACGAGGGAGGAGTGAGCGGGGCTTTGGCACCTGGCAGGGGCGCCTGCCGCAGGAGTTGCGCGTGCGCGGGATCAGCACCCTCGAAGAGGCCAATCGCTTTCTGCGTGATGAGTACTGTGGCGAGTTCAATCAGCGCTTCAGTGTGGCGGCCAGTGAACGTGGCACTGCGTTTGTGCCGCTCAGACGCAAAGATTTGGATCTGGTTTTTTCAGTGCAGCATGAGCGCGTCGTAGCCCGCGACAACACAGTCAGTTTCGCCAACAGAGTGTGGCAACTGGAACGCAGTAAACTACGTGCAACTTTGGCTGGCTGCCGCGTCACCATGCATCAACATCTGGATGAGACACTGTCGATCACCTTTGGTCCACATCTGGTTGGTCGCTTTCAAGCAGACGGCCAGGTTCTCAGGCAAACAAAACCAGCTGTGGAAATGACGCCACCACGGAAAGCGACAAAAGCAGTCGCTTCCCGCAGCGGCTTGGAAAAGTCACGCTCAAAAGCTGCGTGACTTTCCCACATTCCCACAGCCACTACTGCTGGATATCTAGTGAAGAATGGTCAAACCAAAACCGGACATTTCATGTGCTAAGAAAACCGGACATTTGCATTTGCTAACAACACAGAAATGTGAACGCTCCGCGAGCGCACAATTCGAACTGAACAGTTATAATGCAGCCAGAGATTTACGACAGGACGATATTCAACTATGGGAAAGAAGTTCTTCAAGATCGACAACCACGCGGCCCTCGAGAACCTGTTAACAGACTCGACGAAGAAACCCATCATCGTTTTCAAGCACAGCAACGCCTGCTCGATCAGCGCGCGGGCTTATCGCGAAATGGAAAAGGTTGATGGAGTAAATATCCTCGAGGTTCAATCGGCCCGCGCTGTTTCGAACGAATTCGCGAGCTTGACAGGTGTCCGCCACGAAACGCCACAAGTAGTAATACTGCGTGACGGGAAGGCGGTTTGGGACGCTTCACACTTTGACGTCGTCGCTGCCGACGTCATGAAAGCAGTCGAATCCAATAGTTGATACTCGACAAATGGAACGACGCGGACCGGCGATTGAGCCAAGAGAGATCAAGCATGAAGACGATTTCACGGTGAACATCGTCTGGGCCGACGACAAGCGCTGCAGCTATCATGCTGCCGACTTGCGACGCGCGTGTCCCTGCGCTCAGTGCGTCAACGAGTGGACCGGTGAAAGAGTGTTGAAGGCGGAAAGCGTTTCTGAGACTATTGAAATCCGGGACATCAGCATCGTCGGGCGTTATGCGCTCAACTTTCGCTGGAGCGACGGTCACGAAACCGGGATTTACAGTTTTCGATACCTGCGTGAACTCTGTGAAAGTCAGGATGCACAATGAACGAACGTGATTTTTTCAACGAGAAAGAAGAAGTAAAGAAGGCGACCTACAGTTGTCCGCATTGCCGCGAGCGTGCCGAATACGACGTGCGCTGGCTAAAACGGACGCGGAAGCCACAGCCACCGCGCGGTGCAAACGAACAGGATCGCGCTCGTTTTGAAAAATCGCGTGACTACCTGGTGCGAATCGACGATATGCTGGCTTGTCGAAATGCGCGCTGCCGGCGCCGCTTCGAAATTCCGAGTTCGCAGTCAGTTGTTTTTATCTAACAGATCAAGCAAAAAACCGACACCCGTCAGATAAATCTCAAAACACCTCACTCAAAACTCCTGAAAAAGTTGGCCAAAATTGCTGGCGTGTCGCTTGCACTCTCGAAAACTGCCATTTAGCTCTCCCGATCGAGAACAGATATGATTGAGACTCAACAATTCGCAGGTGCGAACAAATCCAACACTTCGTTTCTAACACCGTTCGAGCGCCGGCTCGCGCCCAGGCTACTACCGCATTTTCCTTCGTGGCTGCAGACCTATCACCTGACGATGCTGACGCTTGTCTGGTCGTCCCTGATTCTGCTGTTTTCCTATTGGGCAGCCCGCGATTTGCGCTGGCTCTGGGGCGTGTCGGCGATGATCTTCATGCAATACGCCACCGACCATTACGACGGCAAACTCGGCAAGTACCGCGGCACGGGTCTGGTCAGGTGGGGTTACTACATGGATCACCTGCTCGACTACTTTTTCCTGTGTTCGGTGATTATCGGGTACGCCTTCATCCTTCCAGAACGCTCCCGGCTTCAGGTTCTAATCCTGCTGGCGATTTGCTCGGGTTATGAAGTCAGCACCTTTCTGATGTTTGCCACTACCGACCGGTTCAAGATCAGTTATCTGAAGTTAGGCCCGACTGAATTTCGTCTTGCGCTGATTATCATCAACGCCCTGCTGGCGCACTACGGCACCCGCCAGATGATCAACGGGTTGAAATACGTGAACATCGGCGGCGCAATCGGGCTGGCGCTCATGATTTACAAAACCCATCGGGAGGTCTGGGCGCTCGATATGCGGCAAAAAACCGCGGGAATACCCAGTGAACCGTAACGGTATCTCCATTAGGTGTGACTGTTCTGCTATGTGTGTACGGTTTGCGACCGACTGTATCCGTTATGCGACGCCGAAAAATTATTTTTTGCGAGAAGTGGCCCTTTTTCTGTGCGGCGTGCGCGTTAGCGGATGTGGCCTCTTCTTTGCAAGAGTAACCACCGTTCGACGTTCTAAGGTTTATTAATTTTGGGAACTGTGTGGCGAGTTTTTCGTTTGGATACTTACAGATTCAAACGAACTCGAAATAAAGCAATGTCTGAGAAGAAAACAATTCGTATCATAAAAAAGGGCGAAAAATCCCGCCCAATCGTTAAGGCAAAAGCTGCTTCCGCTCGTGAAACGGCGCGTGATATGGTTGAAACCGTGACCAATTGGGTAAATGAGTTTCAGCAGAAACGACGCGACGAAACGACCAACGCGCTGAGGATGTTGTCCAAAACGCCACGGGGCAGTGAGGCCTAATTACTACAGCTAAAAGGAACGTCGAACTCTGAAAACTATGGCGCGAGAGGGCTTCGGCCAACTCGCGCCCTTTTATTTTTCCATCTCTTTTTGTAGCATCACGGCGAATCCCAACAATCGAGTGGAGGCTGAATTATGGTTAGAAGGAGTTCTCCACGAAAAGGGAAGCGTCAGCAGGCGCGACCCGTATTTGACAGTATCCGCAAGCCTGGAGCACCTCCAGGGCATCCGATATCACGTGCCAAGCCGGATGACGTAGCACGTCCGGCCGGGCGGAAAGCAAAGCACAAGCGCCGGCCGGAAACGACAGACGATGATGTCTGAAGCTGTCTCGAAAGCATTTATTTCTCGCGCGTCTGAATTCCTGTTGGGCGACTATTTGCCCAAGATCGAGCGCTGTCTCGAGAAGTTAACAGACGACCAGATTTGGTGGCGCGCTAACGAGGAGTCAAACAGCATTGGCAATCTCATCCTGCACCTCTGCGGGAATGCGCGACAGTGGATTATTTGCGGCGTCGGCTCTCAACCGGACCATCGCGACCGTGATTCAGAATTCGAGCAACGCGATCCGATTTCTCGTGCCGAGCTCCTGACCCTACTGCGCTCCACGCTCTCCGAAATCCAAACCACGCTCGAGACCCTCGATCCCGCAACGCTCCTCGATCGTCGGAAAATCCAGGGCCACGACGTCGACATCCTCGAAGCGATCTTCCACGTCACCGAACATTTTTCGATGCATGCTGGCCAAATTTTTCTTCTGACGAAGCTACTGACCGCCACCGATCTGCGTTTCTATGAATTTGACGGCGATGTGCCAGCGCAGTGCTGGCACTCTGGTCCGTCCGGTTCGTTATCTAAGGAATGACGCCGAACGACCAAGTAGGGCGCCCGCAAAAGGAAGGAGTCAGGAAAGGAAACGGGGAAAACGATTCAACTCACCATTGAAGGTCCCGTTGGCACTCTCACAATCCTTCATAGGCTCCGTCTACGGGCCGGGAGTAACACTTACACTCAGCTCATAGTGCGCAGGCTCAGCGTTGCCGCTCGTCGCTTTGAAATTGAGCGTTAAGTCAGCTGGTGATATGGTGATCGTGTGTTTGTCGATGAAGTCGTCCCGATCGTACCAATGGTTCCCATCGTTCTCAAACAAACTCAGCAGCCGCGATCCCGCGAATAGAAATTCATCACTAAGGGCCTTTGTCTGACCCTGAGTCATGTTAGGTAACGATCTCTTTGTTCCGTTGAATGTCACATATAGCTCATCCGTGAAGGTCTCCGCTTGCTGTAAGCATGTGATTGATCTGAGGCGGAGTATTGCCGTCTGTATCGGCGGGTCTACGCTTACACTCAGTGCGTAGTGCGCACCCAAAGCATTGCCGCTGGTCGCTTTGAAATCGAGCGTTAAGTCAGTTGGCGATTCGGTGATCGTGTGTTTGTCGATGAAGTCATCCCGATCATACCAATGGTCCCCATCGTTCTCAAACAAACTCAGCTGCCGCGATCCCGCGAATAGAAATTCATCACTAAGGGCCTTTGTCTGACCCTTAGTCATGTTAGGTAATGATCTCTTTGTTCCGTTGAATGTCACGTATAGCTCATCCGTGAAGGTCTCCGCTTGCCCTAAGCATGTGATTGATCTGAGTTTGAGTATTGCCATGTATATATCCTTGTAGTAATTCGGTTCGCACCCTGCAACCAGGCTCAGTCCACTTGGAAACATGTTGGACCAGCCTGGACATAGCCGGTAAACTGTTGATTCTTAAACCGCGCATTAGAAACCGATTCGACGCGTATGGGCTGGGGCGCGTTTACCCCCCACTCATACTCATCAACGTAGTCATCATTTGTATCAGAATCACTATCAGTCTTTACTACAAAACATGTCTGGGCGTAGAACGTATCGATATAGGTGCTATCGAAATCGCCTCCCCACGTTTCAACCTCGGCGCCCATCGACCAGTAAGCCCAATTTTTCTTCTTCCATGCTTTAAAGCGAATGTGCCCGCCTCCCGTTGGATAGAAATCAAGTTGAGAAGGATTTGTTGATGCAAACGATGCTACCCGGTCGCTCGACTCCATCAAAACGAAGTCTCCTTCGCCGCGAGCAGACGAGAGAAGCTGACTCTGCGCCAAGGCGTCCGAAATCCCCGATAGATCGATTGATCTTAAGCCGCCACTACGGTAGCGGGAAGAGCTAAACTCTGCAGTCGTCAGATAAATCCCTTCGCGGCCAATGACAACTCGTCCTTCATCATTGGAGATTAGATCGAGGATTGGATCGCCTATAGTCAGAACGGGGTTCCCTGAGTTATCGACCTTCTGATATTTGCCGCTCCTGGAGACAGAGCCGCGAAGGCTGTTTGAGACAAACGCAACACCGAAACTTTTCTCAATGTACTTCAACAGCTCTTCAGGCGATTTGAATTCACATTTCCCGCGCGTCATCTCCGCATTTTCCGGAAAAGTAAATCTTGTCTTTCCCGCCGTTTTGTCGAGTCTCAGATCATAATTTCCTTTAGAGCCTTCGGGAAGCTTCATCGGCTTGCCCTTTCCGTATTTTCGTGTCACTCAAATTCTCCTTATCTAATCCGGAAATCTGTCAATTAACTTATCTATGAGACGCGCGTTATCAAATCCATCTATACGCCTGTACTAGACCGCTGGTGGTCAATCTTCCTCATCTCCGCAAACCTTGCCGACACCCCAGCCGATGAGGCCCCCTATCAGCATTCCTCCCGAGCCGCCGGTAAGAAGCCCTCCGATCAACATGCCGAACAGACCCGCACCTGGGGCAACTGTGCTGTTTCTCGCAGAATAACTCACACCGACCATCGTGGAACCCGTCTCGCTCGATGTGGGGTCGTCTAGTGATTCGCGAAAAAGTGTATCAATCGCTGCCGAAGCATCCTCAGATGACTGCTTACCAGCTTCAACCCGGAAGACAATGAGGTTCACCTTTTCCAAACGCTTGAGGTCTGTTTTTGTGATCAGGCCATTCTTGAACATTCGCCGAAACCCTAGATTGACCGCTTTCTGCCGATTTCCTCCGGCCTCTGTTATGGTGCGATCAGCCTCTTCCTGAATTACAGAAATCAGATCGCCCGGCGAAACGCCCAGTGTTTTGTATGCACGCAATAGCTCCACGGACCCAAACCCCTCTAGTTTTATAGTGTTCATAATGACACCTCCTTTTACGAAATGATGCGTGGGACAACATCCACTTTTGAGGCAAAGCCGGTTGCACCAGGAAAGGGCGGTGTCTCCTCGGCGAATGTTTTGCCTTTTACGAGCTGCACTGAATTCACCGATGCGCCTCCTCGATACTTCCTTCGGGTGCGGGGCCAGTGTTAAATGACCGGCTCCAACCTGTTATCACTGGAGGGTGGCAAGTGATCAGAAAACATAACTCTCCATCGATAACGACACTCGTCTGTTGAATTTTCACGAGCTACTTATAACGCGAGAAGCGGGGCGGAAACCTCTAAAGTTCCGGTGTAAGTTTTTGTTCTGAAGCCAGAGATAGGCGTGAAGGCGGTAAACGCTTCAGAGTTCCTCGGCCAGCGCGACCCGAAACTGAAGTGTTCATATCTCTTCCATTCGCTTGTACGACCTTGCACTGGTGAATTTGCCCGGGTGTATAATGCGCGCAACCATCTGATATTGGTTCGTTCCATCAAGGCGCGACCTCAATGACGTCCTCGCCATACCAAATAACCCAACTGCTCAAAGCCTGGAGCAATGGTGATCAAAGCGCGCGCGATCAAGTGATGCTGCTTGTTTATGAGGAACTGCGCCGCATGGCCCACCAGCACATGAGGAAGGAGCGTCCCGGACACACGCTGCAAACCTCAGCCTTGGTTCACGAGGCTTATGTGAGGCTGGTTGATCAAACGGACGTTGAGTGGCAGAACCGAGCACACTTCTATGGCATCGCCGCCCAGATGATGCGGCGCATTCTCGTGGATCATGCGCGTGCCCGGCAGTATGCCAAGCGTGGCGGTGACGCGCGCCCGATATCTTTGGACGAAGGTGCGATTGTGTCTGAAGAACGGACCGCTGAAGTGGTGGCTCTAGACGAAGCGCTGGCCGGTTTGGCAGCCGTTGATCAACGCAAGAGTCAGATAGTTGAACTGCGATTCTTTGGCGGACTGAGCATTGAGGAAACAGCCGGAGTCTTAGCAGTTTCACCCGGTACCGTCATGCGCGATTGGACGTTGGCCAAAGCCTGGCTGCGCAGAGAAATGAGACCTATTGGAAAATAGTCGATGTTGTTATGACTCCCGAACGCTGGCAACAAATCGATCAGCTGTTCCACTCGGCTTTGCAGCGCGATGCCGAGCAGCGTGATGCATTTCTCAGGGAGGCCTGTGAGGGCGACGAGTCATTGCGTCGCGAAGTTATCTCGCTCCTCGGATCTCACCAAGAGGCAAATAGCTTCATAAGAACGCCGGAAGATATCGCTGCTGACTTAATGGCGGGGCGTGAGACCCAACTGAAACGCGGACAATATATAGGTCACTACCAGGTTGTGTCCTTGTTGGGCGAGGGCGGAATGGGAGAAGTGTATTTGGCTCACGACGTAAGACTCGGGCGCCATGTCGCACTTAAACGGCTACCTGCAAAATTCACTCTGGATGCCGACCGGGTGCATAGGTTTAAGCGGGAAGCGCGCGCTGTCTCGGCGCTGAACCATCCAAACATCGTCACCATCCACGAGATAGGCCGGTCAAACTCTTCACACTTCATCACCACCGAATTCATTGAGGGCGAAACCCTACGCCAACGCATAGCCAAAGATCCGATGACGCTCGACGAAGCGCTGGACGTTACTACTCAAATCGCTTCTGCTCTCACGGCGGCGCACTCGGCCAGCATAATCCATCGCGACATCAAACCTGAAAACATCATGCTGCGGCGTGACGGTTTCATCAAAGTACTCGATTTTGGCCTCGCAAAACTCTTGTCAGACAGTAAGGCGATCCTTGGCTCACAATCCTTACCTAAAGCTTTGCATAAGACCGATCCGGGAATGGTGATGGGTACAGTGCAGTACATGTCACCAGAGCAAGCGCGTGGTGAGGACACGGATCCCCGCACTGACATTTGGAGTCTCGGTGTAGTGCTTTACGAGCTACTCTCAGGTCACACACCCTTCACCGGCTACACCGCCAGCCACGCGGTCGTCTCGATTCTTGAAGCAGAACCATTGCCGCTCCGGAATTATGTTGAAGTTCCCGCCGAGTTGGAGCGGATTGTAATGAGGACCCTCAGCAAGAACAGAGACGAGCGCTATCAGGAAGCTTTCGAGCTCGTGTGTGATCTGAAAAGCTTGAGGCGGAAGTTGGATGAAACGGCCACTCTGAAACGTGTCACACAAGCTAATGAAAGAGATATAGAAACCTCCACTTCGGCAATGACGACTGGCGAACTGCACCAGCCATTGTCGAGAGCCAGTATTGCCTACACAGTCGGTGAGATCAAACGCCACAAAACCCTGGCTATTGCCGCACTGCTGCTTTTGCTCGTTAGTTCAGTCGGTCTGGCATACTTTCTAATCAATCGTAATATAAGGACTAAAAAATCAATCGCTGTTTTGCCGCTCAAACCAATCGATGCAACGAATCGCAATGAGGTTTACGAAATTGGCATTGCCGATGCGCTGATCTACCGGCTCAGTCTAATGAAGGAGTTTTTCGTTCGGTCCCTAAACGCGACTCGAAAGTATGCCGATCTAACACAAGATCCGGTCGCGGCTGGGCGAGAACAACAGGTCGATTATGTGCTCGCTTCGAATTATCAATTAGCCTCGGGAAAAATTCGCATCACCTGGCAACTCTTGAACGTTGCCAATGGTCAGGTTGAAGAGATTCATAAAACCGAAAATGACATTGGGGACCTCTTTGCAATGCAGGATGCGGTCGCAAGCGAGGTTGAGAATATTCTGTTGGCACGATTTGTGAGCCCTTCGAGCAGATTGGCGGCAAAGCGCCGAACGACAAATGAAGAGGCTTATCGGTCGTATTTGCAGGGAATGTATTTGGCCAATAAAAGAAATCCCGCAGACGCGCAAAAAGCAGTTGAAGCGTTAGAGCGAGCTGTCAGACTCGATCCAAATTACGCGCTTGCGTGGGCAGGGCTAGCCTACGCGCATCGCCAAGTCAGCCATGTCGAGAGTACTCACGAGGCATATCACAAAGCGATGGACGCCATAAATAAGGCATTGGCGTTGGATGAAAATCTAGCTGACACTCACAGTGCTTTGTGCGAAAACCAGATGTATTACGAATACGATTTTGTGCGCGCAGAAGAATCATGCAAACGCGCTATTGAATTGGATCCCGATTCGTCTCAAGCGCACGACATCCTGTCTCTTATACACATCTCCGAGCCCACGAGACCA
>JBKPPU010000105.1:0-3107 GCA_046733695.1 Acidobacteriota bacterium | reverse complement strand
CTCTTGAGAAACTCGGCTGAAACGACCTTCATCAGTAAGTTTGGCCGCGGATAGCACTGATCCGCGGCCCGGATTTTTCCGATCAATTACCAGCGGCGGCAGCCTGTGCGGCGGCGCGTTGCTGGTAGAGCGCGATTAGCTTCGCCATCCGCTGGCGAATGGTCGCCAGTTTGGTTTCGTAATCAGGACATTCCTTAACAACCTTTTCGAGGTGCGAGAAAAGGTTTGGATTCCCCATCTCTTCGCGCAGCGCCGGAATGAAAGGCTCGAGCTTGGCATAAACAAAAAAGTGCTCGCCGTTGGCATCGTTGAACATCTGCGCATCGATCGCGCCGTTGTTAACGAATGAGCAGGCCATGTCCCAGTAAGAAGTTACCATGCGATAAAGACCGCTCTTATCGCCGGTTAATACATCTATAAAATCTTCTTTGCCTTTGGGGTTGAAAGTAAAGAACCACTGACGCGCCTCGCGCATCGTCTTCTCACGGCGGAGGTCATAAAGTTTCAAAATGAGATCCGCATCTTTATATTTACTCATTCTTATTCTCCTGTTGGTCCACAGATTACGCAGATTACACAGATCCCTTTAAAGAATCTGTGTAATCTGTGGATAGCTTGGCGTTGGTATTAGCTAGTCTGAATTCCTTGCGTAGGCTGCTCGGTGTTCCAGATCGGCGGACCTTCGTCAGTAGCGGCTTGCGTCGGGCACGAATCTTCGAGCGCGAGAGACAAGACCTCATCAATGGTCTCGACGAGATGAATGGAAAGCACTTCGCGAACTTCCTCAGGCAGTTCGGTCAGATCCTTCTCATTGTCTTTCGGCACGATAATCGTATCGATGCCAAAGCGATGAGCAGCGAGAAGTTTCTCCTTGACTCCGCCAATGGGAAGTACTTTCCCTCGCAGCGTAATCTCTCCGGTCATGGCGACATTCTTCTTGATGGCTACGCGTGTCAGCGCAGACGCCATCGCGGTCGCCATCGTAATGCCGGCTGAAGGTCCATCTTTCGGAATGGCGCCTTCGGGAATATGAATATGCAGATCTCGTTTACGAATGAAGTCGAGACTCATGCCGAGGCGTTCGGCGCGTGCCCTAATGCAAGTCAACGCTGCCTGTGCTGACTCCTGCATAACGTCGCCGAGTTTGCCTGTCAGCGTTACGCCGCCACGACCCTTCACGAGCGTCGCTTCAATCTGCAGCACTTCACCGCCGATTTCCGTCCAAGCCAATCCGGTTGCGAGTCCGACTTCGCTTTCCGCCGCGATGCCTTGCTGCCGGAACTTGATCGGACCAAGCATCTCGCGTACGCGGTCGGCGTCGACCACTACGGCATTCGCATTTTCTTCTGCCTGTTCAGAAACAAACTTGCGCGCGAGCTTGCGGCAGCACGAGCCGATCTCTCTTTCGAGATTACGAACACCGGCTTCACGAGTGTAGTGACGAATGACTTCGAGAATTCCTTCGTCGGTGAAGTCAAACTGTTCGAGCTTGAGACCGTTACCTTCGGACTGTTTCGGCACGAGGTGACGTTTCGCGATCTCGAGTTTCTCGCGTTCCGTGTAACCGGAAAGCCTGAGAATCTCGAGACGATCCTGAAGCGCCGGCGGAATCGTGTGCAGCACGTTCGCCGTGGCGATAAAGAAGACCTTCGAGAGATCGTATTCAACGTCGAGATAGTGATCCTGGAACGTGTGGTTCTGTTCCGGATCGAGCACCTCGAGCAACGCCGCACTCGGGTCGCCACGGAAATCCGCTCCGAGCTTGTCGACTTCATCGAGCAGCAGAACCGGATTCACCGTTCCGGCTTTTTTCATCATCTGGATGATCTGTCCCGGCAGTGCGCCGATGTATGTGCGCCGGTGACCGCGAATCTCAGCTTCATCACGCACGCCGCCTAACGAGAGTCTTACAAACTTGCGTCCGGTAGCTCGCGCGATCGATTTGCCAAGACTTGTTTTGCCAACTCCCGGAGGACCAACGAAGCAGAGAATGGATCCTTTCGGGTTCTTCACCAGTTGTCGAACGGCGAGATATTCAAGGATGCGTTCTTTGATCTTCTCGAGACCGAAATGGTCTTCGTTCAAAACTTCTTCAGCTTTGACGAGGTCCTTGATCTCTTTCGACTTCTGTTTCCAGGGCACGCTGATCAGCCAGTCGATGTAAGTTCTCGAGACTGTGCCTTCGGCAGACATCGGCGGCATGGCTTCGAGGCGATGCAATTCCTGCATTGCTTTTTCTTTGGCCTCGTCGGTCATGCCGGCTTCTTCAATCTTTTTCTTCAGCTCCTCGAGCTCTGCTTTCTCATCCTTGCGACCAAGCTCTTTGTGAATCGCTTTGATCTGCTCGTTGAGGTAGTACTCTTTCTGCGCTTTCTCCATCTGTCGCTTGACGCGAGTTTGGATGGTGCGATCGAGTTGACGTTTCTCGATCTCAGTTTCGAGTAACTCGATCAAACGTTGCAGGCGCGCCTGAGTGGAAAAGATCTCCAGCAGGCCCTGCTTGTCTTCGACGGAGATTCGCAGTTGTGATGCGAGCGCATCGGCGAGATGCGATGGCTCCTGATTGCGCAGCGCAGTTTGTAGTGCGTCTGTCTGCGTATCCGGTGCGAGTCGCAGGTGTTGTTCGACGAGCTGGCCGACTTTTTGAATCAGTGCGTCGAGACGCGTGCCTTCTTCGTTGACCACCGGCGCGCGACGCACGAGTGCCATAAAGGCCCCGTCGGTGTTTTCGACGCGCACAGTTGTGGCGCGTTCGCGACCTTCGACCACCACTTTGATCTGGCCATTCTCCTGTTTTTGAGACTGGAGAATGCGGCCGAGCGTACCAACCCCGTAAATCTGTTCCGGAGTCGGCTCGTCAACAGTGGCATCGTGCTGCGTGGCCAGGAAGATCGTGCGATCCGTCGCGAGCGCCTGTTCGAGCGCTCTGACCGAACCGGAACGACCTATTTTGAAAGCGACTTTAGTAAAGGGAAATATCACGACGTCGCGGATTGGCACCATCGGATACCAGGCTACGTCGGAGGGGGTTCTGTCTGAATATTCTTCCATGATTGAAACAACTCTACCTGAGAAAGAGGGCTAATTGTAAAACATTTCCGGTCGGG
>JBKPPU010000104.1:0-128532 GCA_046733695.1 Acidobacteriota bacterium | reverse complement strand
GAGCGCGCGCAAACGAATGACTCCGCCGGCGACGACAGCCCGGGTTGTCAGGCCAACCGCGAATATCGCAAAAAGTTTGGTGAGGCGGTGCTGGCAACGATGACGAGGCTGAAGCTCGATGCGTTTGTGTATCCCACCTGGAGCAATCCACCCGCGATCATCGGCGATGTGCGCCAGAACCTGGCCGGAGATAACAGTCAGGTCTATTCACCGACGACGGGTTTTCCGGCGATCACAGTGCCGATGGGTTTCACACGCGGCGGCACGCTACCCGCAGGCCTGACGATCTTTGGCCGCCCCTGGGACGAAGGCCACTTGTTTGCGTTCGCTTATGCGTACGAACAAGCAACGCACCACCGCAAGCCTCCGCCAACTACGCCGCCACTGAAGTGACTCCTGCTTTGCTCCGAGATTCTTGGCTTCCTTACACCAGAAACTGCTACCCTTCAAGCTAATAAGAAGAGAATCGAAGAATCGAAGGCCTCACCCCCGTCCGATTGCCGATTCCTCAACCTACTTCTTAATCCCCGCTTCAAGCTGCTTAGCGAACGCCTTTTCATCGCATGGTCCTTTCCTGTCGATAACGATTCGCAATGCGCTCGCTGGGTGAGCACTGATATCAACCTTCGCCATACCGCATTCGACTTTGTCCCCCCACAGATCGGTCTCGACGACTACGATGTAGCTATTTCCTTCGAACAGACTGAGTGAGATCTTTCCGTCTGGTGAGACGTTGACCATCTTCACCTTACGTCCGTCTTTTCCTTTCCCCCAATCGAGGATATACGAATCGCTGAAAAAGAACTTCGGCTCCTTTCCTTGTTCGTAGCCGTAAACCTTTATGAAAGGCTTTTTCTCGTCAGGCACCGAAAAGGGTGTTCCGTCTTTGCGAAATACCTGGCCGGATACAGCTTGGAGTGGAATCATCGGCAAGGCTTTGAATCGAATTTGCGTCTTTTCTTCGCCCTGTTCGAGTACGATAGGCTCGGCCTTTGCGAAATCTCGCACGCCTGGGTAATAGTGACGCCGGAAGGGCGAGTCGCCATCCAGGAAGTCATTGTCATTCATCACTATCGTGTAATTCCCTTCACGTAAGCCTTCGAACTTAAAGGTGCCATCCGGATTAAGACCGTAGAATTCCGTTCGGCATTGCTTGAGAGTTTCCTCTTCGGTCGGCATGAGACGGCAAACGCTGGGAAAAAATCGCGGTACATACTTCCAATCATCCAGAAGAAAAACTCCGGCAATACTGGCCGTGGCTTTTAAATCGATTTTGAACGTGTCGAAAAACTGGTAGTCGCATGCAGCCGACGATGCCGTCGCGGAATACTCGAAGACAGTTTGCGTTTCCTCAGGCTTTGCATCGATTCGACGGTCATCGGCGCTGAAGCGCATGAGACTGGCGCTAAAAGGCACGATGACTTTTACCGCGTACGGGCCCGGCGTGGGCACCTCAAAACTGTAAGCTCCGTCGTCGTCCGTTACAGCCTGAAGGTCAAGTCCGTTGCCCGTGACGACCGCTTTGGCGCCCTTCACGCTTCTGAACTGCTCCTCAACCACTCGTCCACGAATTGAGAGTGGTCCGGTGTGTTTCGAAAGCTTTTCGAGTTCCGCGATCAGTGGAGAGTTTTTCTCGATAGCTCTATTGCCACCGCAAGCTCCGAAACTCAGGTTACCGGTTTCCTCATCCCGGTCTGCGAAGATCAGCCATCGCTGCCCCTCCTTTACACCGAGGTCGCACGACGTACCTCTGTAGGTCAGAGCCTTCACGGTCTTTCCGCCAACGCTTTTGAAGGCGTGCTCGACGGTGAAGTGGACCCAGATCGGACCACCGCCGCGCGACGAGATCGAACCGACACCTCCGAGTTCCACGCTTGCGTCCTTATCACCCATTGCCGACGTGATCCGCTCGATCTTCCCGACAAACACTGCGTCGGCGCTGGAAAAGAGCGCGCAGGTAGGAACTCCATAGTCGAGACACGTGCAAGCATTTACCTCGTTGAAGACGGAAGCGCAAAACAACAGGAACGTTCCGGCCTTTAGAATCAGCTTCATCGGACGCGGATTATCTTCCAGCCCTGAAGAGATGTAAATAGAGTTGATTCTGTGGTCCTTATTGATGAGTCCCAGATAGGATCTTCAAAAGAACTGAATCTTCACGCGGTGGCGATGAGATGGCGCAGGTCGCGCTGGCGTTCGGTAATGATTTCGAATATGACGAATGCGATAACATGGGTGTCGATCCTACTTCTCATGATTAAGCTCACTTTTTCTGTGAGGGAGCATTTAGAAAGTCGTTGACCATGGGCACAATGACATCCATTTTGTTCATTAACGTCACGTGAGTCGTATTGGGCAGGATTGCGAGCCTCGATTCCGAGCGCGGCCCCAGGTCGCCATGCGCCCCACCGCCCTTCAATCGGAACATTTCTGCAACGTGCTCAAGTCGCACGCCGTCGGCATCACCGTGGATAAAGAGCATCGGCGCTTTTGTGTTTTTGAGTTTCTCGGCTCCAAAGTCGAACGGCGTGATAGCTACCTGTAGGACGCGCTTCACGAACGTGTCGAATTTCTCGGGGGTAGGGCTCAGTCTCTTGTACTCAGTCTCAATGGGTGAACCTTTGAACATCGCGGGCTCCAACTTAGAAAAGGCTTCCACGGCTTCCCTGACCGGCCCGTCGCTGCGGAAGAAGGCTGAAATGCTGACTACTTTTCTGACTTTTTCCGGATGGCGAATCGCAAGCTGCATAGCAACGCCACCACCCATGCTGTATCCCATCACATCCGCTTGTCTGATCTTCAGGTAATCGAGTAGGGCGGCTATGTCATCAGCGAGGTTCTCATAACTGAAGTCGCGATCGATATCAGCAGTGCGGCCATGGCCCTGCATCTCAACTGCGATAACTTGCCGGCTTTTTGCAAGCATTGCGATCGCGTCCGGCCAGTTGTTGGTGATGGTCATGAATGAACCATGCAACAGGACGACAGGGTCACCCTGGCCGTGGATTTCGTAATACATCTTGAGGCCGTTCACCGGCGCATAGCCCGTCTTTGGTTCCTGCGCCGCCACCGCGGCGGATACTAGAGAGGTCATTATTAAGCTCATCGTTTTGATACTCAACTTCCTAACGATCTTTATCTTTCGCATCTTCGTGTCCCCTTTCTATGACGTAGTCGAATGAGCGGACTCCAAATCGACAGTCATCCGCCCGATCGCGTTCCAAAAAATCTTTCGCGCCAAATGTCGAACTCGAACTCCTTCGGTTTCCTAACGGCGTGGACCGTGACGAAATAATGCGAGTGCTGCGAGCCTTTGAGTCGGCGAGGCTGGAATACGTGCTAAAGCAACTCTTCACACGATCTCGTCTCATTCAACTTTGGCGCAACCTCGTCCGGGACCAGATGAGGAGATTTGATATTACAGATCTTCACGACTATTACGACTTCAATTTCGCCATAGCAGCTCGTGCCGACGCAATAATTGAACGAATACTAGTAGGTCAGTATCGAGCGGAGGTGCCGTTGGTCTATCGAAGCGAGAAAAAGCTTGGTATCTGTCGCCATATGATGGTTCCGACGCCATCAGACGCCTTGGTTTTTCAACTTCTCACAGATGTCCTTTACAACGATGTAATAAAAGCACAGCCAAACGCAATATTGGGCGACATCAGTGAGGTTCTGAAGAGTCGTGGACTCGCTTTAAATCTCGGCAAGACTGAAATCATGACTAAGGACGAAGCGCGCAAGCACTTTTTATTTGAAGAGAACTTACGACTGAATCGCTTTCAAAGGTCCGCTAGGACCCTTAAAACGTTTAAGGCAAGACAGAATCTGTCCCGCCGTATCCAGTTAGAACTTTCAAGTCATCTGAGATCTTCAAACGCGCGTAACAAAGATAAGCTCACGAAGCGCTATCTAAGTGTTCTCGGGATATTGGGAGTGCCGGCAGCACTTCAACTTGCGAGAAAGATCTATGTAGACCAGCCCGCACTACGTGACACTGTCTTGAAATATTCTCGCCATCGCGGGAGTACCGATCAACGGTATCAAAGAATACGCCGGCCACGCATCAATCGTTGAAACGCAGAAGTATCTCAAGTTCATGCCACAATCGATTGAACTCGCAGCGAAGGTTTCAGATCGCCTGGCTCAACTTTCAAAGACGCAACTACATACCGAGACACCTCATCCATCCAAACACTCTCTGCATCGAATTAAAAAAACTATCTAGCCATTAACGCTCAGCACGTTTCAGAGAAGATGGATTAAATCTCTACCGTTGTCTGCGAAAGTCCCAAGGTGGAATAGGATTGGGATCACTCCAGACCAACGTTGGTCCCACGTGCGGCAATTTCAGCAGCAGCGTACAGCTCCCGATCCTCTCGAGTTTGATCGTCTTGGTAGCACTTGTAGTGCCATGCCATCCCCGTCTTAATCTGCTCAAGACAGATGTCCTGATTTTCGAGCACTACCTTTCCTAGTATGCGCCCATATCTATCGTGTTTCGACCACTCAATAGTCACTACTCTATTGAAGATTGCCTCCGATAAGTTCTGCCCACTTCTGTTGCCGAAAGGCTGACCGTTTTCAGGTGCATCTATCCCGAGAAGGCGAATGCGATGGTTTGCATTAGAGGAGTCGAGGACCGTGATTGTATCGCCATCTTGAACACCAACAACTCGCCCCTCGAAGATTATCGGAGTTTCTATGTTTCTGGTGTGACGACGGTACGGTAAGGAAATCCCAGAGGGGCTTGCTGCCGATGAGCAACCTGCAAGAAGCACGCACGTTAGAGTTAGGGAGAGAGAAAGAGTGCCCGTTCGTTTCATCAGGATTACTACTCCGTCTCCAATGGTTGGATGTAGTACGTTAAGGCTAGGAGCACAGTTCCCTGAGTGCTCATCTTCGGCGTCATGACAGTTATGCTGACTTTTGCCGCAGTCTGTGGCTTCGCTCTTTTCAATTGTTGTTTTTTACTCTCGATTGCAGATTTACATTGACAGTGATCGGAAGGTGAATATCATGAGCCTTCACCACTGACCACCCTCCCTGGTCAGTTTCCCAAAACATAGTTTCGTCGGAATCTGTTTAGAAGCAAGTCTCAACTCAGGGGTCCTCGCGATGACCAACATCAAAAAGTATTTAGCATCGTCCATTTCACGTATTTGAAAGTGACCTGCGCAGAAGAGTCCGAGTTTAAGTTCTGGCTTTTCCTCCTCCGTCGCGCAGTCTTCGGTTTCTTATCCTTGCCCGAAGAAAGTGGTGCCTCATGGATCCGCGCGTGCGAACCGCACTTGCCCTCATGCAAGAGAATCTCCAGGGTGCATGGTCGCCTGATACACTTGCCGCTGCCGTAAGCTTGTCTCCCTCACGATTCCAACATCTGTTTAAGGCCGAGGTCGGCATGGCACCTGCGCACTACCTTCGGGCGCTCAGGATGGAGCAGGCCAAAACGCTTTTGCAGACTTCTCGATTGACGGTCAAGCAGATTATGACTGGCGTCGGAGTCGAAGATAAGAGTCACTTCGCGCGAGAATTCAAGAAGGCTTACGGACTAACACCCAGCGCTTACCGTGCAGCTCACTTACTCGCTCAGGAAGTAAAAGAGGCTGGCACACGCCAGATAGCAGAAACGGCCAACAGATAGCAGAACTGGCTTCCATTTTTGTGTTGTCTCGCGAGACGCATAGAAGTATTTTCTTTCATCCAGAGAAGATTCAGCGAGCACTATTTTCCCGACGAGTAGCTCATGATCGACCCTCATCCCCCTAGATGCAAATTGAGGCGTACTGCCTGATGTGTTGCCGCAGAGCAATACCAATTGAGTGGTTTCCTCTAAGAGGAGTGGTCCACCTGAAGGTTCGCCTTTGGCATGAGCGTTCAACCAACCACTGAAAACGGAAAGGAGCAGCCATGAAACGCAAGCGAATTATACGAGCCACAGTTCTAGCCATTTTGACGTCTCTGTCTGTGCTCAGTAGCACCACGATCTGGTCGAACTCATTAGCGTTTGAAGAGTGCGTACTCAGTCAGGGAAAATGTCTCAGTACCGGATGCTCGACTAGAGGTGGTGTTTGCGGAATGCCGGAGCTCCCCGCGGGGACAGCAGCATTTGATCAGTGTTGGTGTCTATTCTAAGTTGGACACCAAGGCTGCCCAACGTGCCGTAAGCCCGGCGCGGCTTAACCAACGAGCAGGTATTACTCCGACGAGCAGATCCCGATCTCGGAGTGCCCGACGTTGCTCCTCATGTCCCCTATAGATTGTAAATCGCGGCCTATTGTTCTCGCAGAGCAACATCGCATGGGTGGTTTATGTTAGAGGACTGAGCCACTCGTCAAGCTTCGCGTGAGCGTGCAACCCAACCAACTGCAAAAGGAAAGGAGCAGCCATGAAACCCAAGCGACTTATACGAGCAACAGTTCTAGCCATTTTGGCGTCTCTCTCTGTGCTCAGTAGCACCACGATTTGGACAAACGCATTAGCTTTTGAAACGTGCACACTCAGTGGGGGGAAATGTGTCAGTGACGGATGCACTAGTAGTGGTGGTGTTTGCGGAATGCAGGAGCCGCTCCCCGAGGGGACGGCAGCGGCACCTGATAAGTGTTGGTGTCTATTCTAAGGCTGCCCAACGTGCCAGTAGTATGAGAATTGGAGTTCCGTATTCACGGCGCGGCTTAACGGTCACTAGCGTCAGCGATCGTGATCCCGCGCCGGCATCCTTACAATTACTAACAGTGCGGTACGTTAATATCGCGGCCAAACTCGATCCCACTGCTCAAATATCTACTTGATGAAAATCTTCTGGAGGGTTACAGCGAACATGAAGGCCTTCAAAGTACCTTGGTTCAAGTTGATTGTCATGCTGTTCGTTTTAGGAATCCTTGTCCAGAATGTCCTACTAATTCGGCAGACACGAGAATTAAGAACGCGGCTTGAGTTGGCGGTGAATAAAGAGTTCAAACCGGGGGACGTTCTTCCTGATTTTGCCGGAATAAATTTCAATAAGCAGTACGTCAATATAGGATTCAACGAATTGGGTAAGAAGTTCTTGTTGATAACTTTTTCTACTGGATGTCCAGCCTGCCATGCCAATCTAGCAAACTGGCTAGCGCTATCGGCGAAGCTAGACCGCAACCAATGGCAAGTCGTGTGGCTCAGCCGCGATCCTTTTGACATGACGAAAGAATACTGCTCCGATCAGAATATCTCTGATCAGGTACTGAGCGAGTTTCCATTGAGGACTTATAATCTCCTTGGCCTTCGCGGAGTCCCTCAGACTGTCGTCACCGATTCTCACGGCAAAGTAGAGAAGGTATGGGTGGGGCAGCTCGACGATAAGGGTTGGTCTGATGTTTCCAGCTATTTTTCCTCCCAACAGCAGGTAGCCAGTCAGGGTAGCCCATAGAGAGCATACTCAAAAATGGTATAAGTAATGAACTTCCTCGCTGTTCGCCATTCAGCCAAGCCTCTCCTCATGCGCATCGTTCGTCTCATCATTGGCGGCATCTTTTTCATCTCAGGACTTTTAAAGGTCATCCATCCTGAAGAGTTTAGAAAAACGCTCTCGACGCACAGATTGTTTTCCACAGGAACCATTCATCTCATTACCTTAGTGCTTCCATACTTAGAAATAACCCTTGGATTAGTTTTTGCTCTTGGCTTTAAGACAAAAGTTACGGGAAGAATAATCATTGGCTTGCTGATACTTTTCACGATTGAGGGCGCATTTGCGTTTGCCCTCGGCAATGCCGTGGATTGTGGATGTTTCCCGACCGACAGTGGCGGCGAATCTATCGGTGTAAAGTTTTTCGTCAGAAATGGATTACTTATTCTGTCTTCCCTATGGGTTACGGAAGAACAAAGTAAACCGTCATTTGACTCCCCTAAACCGTTCGGAGGGTATACGGTTTCAGAGAAGCTGTTTCGATCGAGCTAGACCATAGCTACTTACTCATAACGTAGTGCTAGTATGGGATCGATTTTGGACGCCTTTCTTGCGGGGAGAAAGTTGGCGACCAGGACCACCAGAGTTACTAGAGCCGAGACACCCAGAAAAGTGGCAGGATCGCTCGCGCTGATTCCGAAGAGTAAGCTGGAGAGCACACGAGCCAAGCCGAACGCCATTCCAACCCCAATGACTAAACCAATGAAAAGGAGTTTCATACCTTCACTCACTATTAGTTTGAATATGTCACGGCGCTGAGCGCCAAGCGCTACACGGATGCCGATTTCCTGGGTGCGCTGAGTTACGAGATATGCTACGAGCCCATAGATTCCTAATACCGTTAGAACGAGAGCGATGCCAGCGAAAGCACTGAGCAATAGTGAGATTGAACGTGGATGTGCGACTGAATCAGAGATGATTTGCTCCATCGATTTGATCTTGAAAACGGGCTGGTCCTTATCTAATGACTGCACGGCGCTTCGTATAGCAGCGACGGTTGCCTGTTGGTCAGAGGCAGTACGCACTACAAAGATCATAGAAGGGATGGGACCTTGAAGGTACGGCACATAGATAGACGTCTCCGGCCCGACTGCTAATCCGGTGTGCTTTACCTCTCCGACCACCCCCACGATTTCAAGCGAAGTGTTATCTACAATAAGATGTTTGCCTAATGGACTCTCGCCGGCCCAAAAGCTGCGCGCGGTAAGCTCATCGATGATCACAACTTTCGGCGCCCTCGCATCGTCGTGATCCGTGAAAAATCGTCCCTTCAGCAGGGGAATACTCATTGCGCGAAAGTAGTCCGGGTTTATTGCCTGAAAATTAGTGTTGGTACCCTTTTCACCAGGCGTGTGCTCTCCACCTTCGATGAAAAAAGTAGCCGACCCACCACCACCTTGTATCGGCAATCCCGTAGTTGCACCTACAGATTGCACCCCTGGGAGCGTCTTTACCTTTTCAAGAACCTGCTGATAAAACGCAGCAATTTTGTCTGACTTGGGATACTTAGCACGAGGTAGCGACACTACCATAGTAAGGAGTTGATTAGGGTTAAAGCCGGGATTTACTGCCTGCAAACGTAGGAAGCTCTTAACCATTAATCCAGCACCGATCAGTAATGAAAGCGCAAGAGCGATCTCGCCTACAACCAGAGCTTTTCGTAAACGACGGAAGCCATAGCCACTCGTGGAGCTGTGACCACCTTGTTTAAGCGTCTCATTCAAATATGGGCGTGAGTAGTGCAGCGCGGGCACGAGACCGACGGCTAAACTTACCAGAACAGATACTAAGAGCGTGAAGCCGAGCACATTAAGATCAACGCTTACATTTTTTATGTGAGCTAATTCAGGCGGGCCGAACTTTAGAAAAAGGTTGACTCCCCAAGCAAATAACAATAGGCCCAAGATTCCGCCCAACAGTGCCAGCAGCAGACTCTCAACAAGTACTTGCTGGATGATCCGATAACGGCTAGCTCCAAGCGCTAGACGAACTGCGAACTCCCTCGGCCGCGTGGTCGAGCGCGCGAGTAGTAAGTTAGTCGCGTTGAAGCAGGCAATTAGTAAGACGAACCCAACAGTTCCGAACAGAATAAGGAGAGGCTTTTTTATCCCTTTAATTACTTCCTCGTGCAGCGGTATGAGGCTGACTCCAAAATCGCCATTAGTTTCTGGATACTCTTGTGCGAGCTGCCCAGCGATATTTTCCATTTCTGCCTGGGCTTGCTGCAACGTGACGCCCGATTTGAGACGCGCTACTACAGATAGCATGTGGTTCGCACGGTCTGCGAGCAGAGCGGAGTTCTGAGTTAAAGGCACCCATACTTCAACCGTCTCAGCACTCATTGGAAAATCAAAGTCGGGTGCCATAATACCGACCACTGTGTAGGCATTATTATTGAGCTTAACTACTTTTCCGACTAATCCCGGATCGGCGCCAAAGCGACGCTGCCAAAGCCCGTGGCTCACGATGACAACAGGGTTGCCACCTGGTTTTTCCTCGTCTGAAGAAAAACCGCGCCCTACAGCGGGTTTAATGTTCAACAGCGGAAAGAGACTTGTTGAAACAGCCAAGCCGTAAATCCGTTCAGGTTCGTCCACCTCTGTGACGTTATAGTATTGATTTCTAAGAGCGGCGACTTGTACAAACACATTATTTCGTCTCTGCCAGTCAATGAAATCAGCAGGAGAAGCCAGAGTTTTGCCCAATTTCTGATGGCTCGCATTAACCATGACAAGACCAGCAGGGTCCTGAAAAGGCAAGGCTCTCAACAGTGCGGCGTTAACTACACTGAAAATCGCACTGTTAGCACCTATGCCCAAGGCGAGTATGCTCACAACCGCGAATGAGAAGCCCGGACTTTTGCGCATCATTCGTATAGCGTAGCGGAAATCGTGGAGTAAGGTTTTCATGGCCACCTCCGATAGCTAACAATCTTCAAGTGGTTTGCTGGTGAGAAATCGCCGGCGCCTATGCACGCGGACCAGATAAGGCTGTCACCTCATCTCAATGGGGGGCTGTTATCTTATTCTTCTGAGTGCCAGAGCACAAATGATCGAGCCGCAAAGTTGATAGCGGTGTCCGAAGGTCATTGCTAGACTGCAGGAGTCACAGATCATCGAATTCCGTCCTATTCGCGAAATCTCGATTTGCTTCCGTACGATCTCTGCCTCCAGCGTTTCCGGGCCATCTGTCTCTCGTTCCGCTTTTGGTCAACTCTGGAAAAATGGAAACTTGCGCCGGCTATCCTGCTTTTGATGCAGACAGCACTTTCGGTTTTGTTACAGGCTCACTAATTTGTCTCGTGCTTCCAACCCTGCCTTTGATGCTTCTTCTAATCTTATCTCCGGCAAGAGGTCTTCATCTTCAGGGAAATAAGCGGCCAATTCATCCACTTCTAAACGTCCCAACATGAAATCCCGTGCGCCTAAGTTCAGGCGAATGACTTTGGTGCCATCAACCAAATTGAGCCTCAGCGATTCTTCAACCTTAGTCACTTCGGCTTTCATATTCTTATCTTTTTCTTCGTCATCTTCCCCAACAGCGGGCGCCACCCACAACAACTTCATTTCTGGATCGCTATTAAGTGCTTGTCCGAGGATGCTGTTTACGTGCTCGTCAAAAAAGCCATAGCCGATACAGACAATTAGTTTGGCTTGAAGGCTCCACTTGCGAAACTCTTGAAACAGGTACAGAAACGGATCGTAGTATTGCAGCTTATAGGAAGTGCCAAAGATCACTGCCCGATGCTTCGAATCAATATCATGGATACCATCTTCAAAGGTTAACTTTCCGCCCTCATGCCTTTTCCAGTCTACTGAGCCATGAAGCTTATAAAGAAGAATCGTTTTTGACTCGTTTTCAATAGCGGGTTCATCCAATAACGTCCAACTCCACGTCCTGGCAAGATTTTCGTCGGGATGCCTTCGAGGATAAAAACCCCTTTCAGGATATTCCCTTTTCAGCCGCTCACAAGCCGTCTCAACGCATAAATCATAATTCAGGCTAAAGAGTCTGAGCGGGTGTTCATAGTCCTCCTGAAACTTAATCAGCTCTTGGTAATAATCAGCCAGTTCTTTTCGTTTTAGCTCAACCCAATCTCGAACCTTATCAACTATCTTGTCCCTAAACTCTTTGATGTTTTGAAAATCCTTGTCGGTTACTTCAGTCAATTTGGGGTTCCATGCGCCGATAAAGGGATACAGTTGATGCTCGTCTTTCTTGGCGAGTTCATCTAAGGACATCACCAAGCTTTCAATGTTGTATACGGATTCGGTTTGGGGCTGCTTCTTGATCTTCTTTATTTCGTTGCCGTAATTGATCGCGCTTTTGATGTAGTAGTAAAGATCATGATGCTCGTAGAAGTCCCTGTCGTGCTCGTTCGCGACTAATTCTTCGAGGCGGTTAATCATCATGGCTGAGATAGGTATCTCAGCCTCATAGCTCGCCCCGGCGCCAAGCAAGAAAATGATCGCATTTCTTTTTCTTAGTAAAGACATAGGATTATAGAAACCAGGGTGTCAGGCTCTCCCAGTCAAGTTCTTCCAAATCTAAATCCCTAAACTCTTTTACGAAGTTCGCAACTAACTTTGCATAGTAGATCGAAACCGGGACTGACTTTGCATTGAAGCCTCTCCAGTTAGCGCCCGATAAATTCACCGAGTCCTGTAGGTATGTAAGCTTGTCTTCATGGCTCATGTCATGTGGGTATAAGAACTGGACGTGCAGTGGTCGCTCAATCCTTTTCGGGACTGTGGAGTTATTCTGAAGGCCCTCAAACCAAACAAGATATTCGTTTCTCGCTAGCTGGATAAAGGAACTTTCATAGGGTATGAAACTATTGTTATTAAGTGAGTACCCGAAATACTTGTTCTTGTCGTTGAATTTCATGACGACAAACTGTTTGTCCTGGCCACCAAATGCCTCGTTCAAGACTTCATTAATTGCTTTTATTTCATCCTGCTTGATCTTATAGGTTAGGTGGATGACGAACTTCTGGTAGTCATTCCTATACTCGTCCAGGAGCCTCCTAAAATTCTTCCGAAGCTCGTCTAAGTAGCTTTGGCCGCTTCGAGCCGAGCTAAGAATCTTAAGCTCTTTGTACAGCCCCGATGAATCTGTTAAGACGGTATAGGCAAACGACCTTTCGATGGTTCTGTCTTCCGTCAACTTATGCGCCTGTCCAATACCAATAATGAGGCATCGCTGATGCGCCGGCTCAACCATCCAAGGCTGCCCGCCTAACTTTGCGAACAGTTGCAGCCCAATGTTAGACACAGACCACTTTAATTCACTTTCTGACTTGAGGGTTTCGAGTCTAACGCACTGCGAAGGGACCTTATTCTTAAGTAGAGTGTGCTTTAGCAGGTAATAATCAGTGCTTCCCTTGTCAAAGGGAATAAGGATCACAGGAACGCTATGCTCAAAGTCATTCGCCTTTTTTATGTGCTCGCAAAGTCTGTCAACCTCGTCCTGGTCAAAGCTGTGGATCTCTATTCCACCTGTATGTGAGAACAAGTCGTATCCGAACATGTTTTTCATGCCCGGAAAGGTCTGAAAAGTTTTTCCGTCTAAAGCACGGTACAGGTCGTGAGAGAGAGGTTTATCCGTTTCTCGATAAACAAAAAACACTTTTCCTGACTCTGGGGCAGGATGTAAGGGCTGATGCTGTTTCATCCCGACAAACTGGGAGGTGGCCTTGTGGCCTTCGAAAAACACGTAGGTTTTCTTTTCGAGCTGTCCAGCTTCTAACTCGCGCAGTTTCTTCTTAACGTGGATGACGGACTGACCATTACGGAGCGGGAATATGCGGTCGTGGAACTTATTAACGAACGATCTGATCTTATCGAACCTATCCGCGTAAAAGTCGAAGTTTCTTCTGCCGTTCTTGTGTGTGAGGCTTAGCTCTAAATCTCTTTTTGTATACTTTTCCTCGCCGGGAACATCGAGAGAGTAATCAACTAGAAATCCAAACTCGTGTTTGGACCATAGATAAAACGGTTCAAGCCAAACCAATTCCCGCCTCTGATCCGCATGCCGCTTAAGAACATAGTTAATCTCTGAGAACCTAAATCCACTACGCTTCTCCTGAGGCAAATCGTAATCACTAGCGAGGAGTGACTTTGAGCTGAGCTCTAAGAGGTGAAAAAGATAATTTTCGGTTAAATGGAAGTCGGTCTGCGAAGAACAATTGAAATCCTCAAACCCTTCCCTTGGTTCGTACGATACCCAATATCGGGCTTTCGCGGCGTCCTTATAATTTTCAAAATCACTTGAAGTCGGGAGCTGCCGTTCCTGGGTTGATTCCGGCCTTGACTCCTCTTGAAGACTCAATCGCCTGTAAACCGTGAAATCGAACTGCTGATTTTCGAGAGGAAAAAAGTTGAGAGCTATATAAGATTTAGTCGCCATTTAAACTCTTGAGTCTCATGATCGCACGAGATATGGAGAAGGTGCGTTCGTGCCTGCGAATATATCCTAAATGCCGCCTAACTGAAACAATTACGGTATATTTCAGGTAACGGGGAACCGACTTTCGCACGCGGATTAGTCCTTTTGCGCGGTCATTCATACACAGTATTGCCGCGGGAGGCTTTGAAAAAGGCAGGGGCGCGTTGCTGCTGAGGCTAAGCGGACCAGAGTTATATGAACACCTCCATAATTCTCGTCTACCCAGCATTCTATGAACCCGGACTTGCGCTTAGAAGCAGTCCGTCAGTTTTGCTTTCCTCTGATCCTGGCCCCTGATACAGATAGAGCTTGATGGGATTCGGAATTGGTGCGACATTGCGAAGGTATCTCTTAACTTTGACTATTCGATAATTATCTCTCGGGATTCCATACTTCAAATGCTGATAAGCAGATGCGGACATCAACACTCTTCCCTCTGCTTTATCATTATCTTTGATTGCGCCTTGCAGCCTCGCGGCCATATTCAGGGGCATGCCTACATATTCAGTCTTCTGATGAAGAGTAAGCGAAATCATAGTATGATTATTCAATTCGACCTTATCAACGCCAAAAGCTAATCCAGCTTCAACCTCGATTGACAACATATTGCTTAATCTCTCCCTGAAGGATGCTAGATACTCATCCGAAAACCGATGCAGGAATGGAATAAACTCCCCTGTGGGTGCCTTTGGATCAAAGAAGAATATCCAACCGTCTCCTTGAAACTTGTAAATTTCAAATCCACGATTCAGTTGTTCTTTATCGAGAAAACTTGCCAGGTCACATAACAACTCTCCCCACGCATCTAACTTCCCAGCGTCACTTAGATTCTGGACGATCGTGGTCGAGGAACAAATGTCTGTTACGACAACAATGCGTTCGGTGCTGCCGCCCATGTTCATGCTGTCTCTTCTTTCAGAAATCAACTATAGGCTTTCGGGCGCTTGCAGGAAACGACTTAGCTACTTCGTCGAAGTAAGCTTTCAACGTACGTCGATCAAGCGGTTGTGGAACTAGTAGCCTTCCCGTTGTCTCATTTTCCAGTTCGGCAAACCAGCCGCTTTGGCCCCATTCGATGTGTAAGAAATAGGATCGACCTCTCGCGCAATCGGGACAATCTACCACTGCCGAGCCTACCAGCACATCTCCCTTCTTTCGTAGGGGCGTCACTAGTGGCCCATCAAATAGATTCTGTGACCCTCCCTGGCTGTGTCCTCTCACAAAATCGAACGTTTGGACAGGAATGGGAAGGGGGTCAAGTCGATCCGGCAAGTTCAAGTTCCAAAGCACAACTGCCCACTTGATATTTCGGGCTACGACATCAGATTGATTAGCGATTACTAGGGCCGGATTGTGTGGGGAAACAAATCGAAGAACCACATCAGGCTTTTGCGGCACTTGAGGAGGAGCAGACTTGACAATAAGCCAATTAGACCAAGGTTTATCATCTTTAATTTTGTAAACCGTTAACGCGGCTACCGTCATCAGACCAACACTAAGCAGGGCCAGTGTTAGTTTTACAATTGGTTTCCGTTTTTGACTGAAAGTCCAAACATAAATTTGAACAATACAGCAAATCCCGCACGCGACCAGGCCCACTTCTGCCAAAAGATACTCGCTTACTTGCGTCATGGTAGCTGCAAATGCGAAACAAGCAGACGCCCATTTGAGCCAAGGCCCAAACTCTTTCCAAACTGGTATTCTGTGAATCCATGACTGTGTCTTGACTTTTTCATTCGACGCCGACAGGGGCTTAAATCCCAAACTGCTGGAAAATCCCTCCAGCCCGTCCTGGAGATCGGCCCCCGCTGCCGCCCTGCGAACCCCTCGCTCCACCGCCTCTTCAACGTCATGTGTTTGAAGGGGCCTGTGAGGAGGTTGAATTCGAGAAATCGTTTCCTCTTGGCGCTTACGTTCATTCGCCAAATATTTCTCCATCGGGTCACCAGACTGGTCAAGTTGGCCTGCGTCAACGTGAATAACAACCTCATTACGCGAAGACTTTTTAGTTGGCCCGTTTTGGCTAAGACGTGATTCATCGTCACGCGGCATCTCACTATCAGCCTTATCAGATAACTCAAGTGGAATGTCTTCCGCCTTCTTTTCTCGCAGCGATAGCGGTATGTCTTCAACCTCTTGAGTGCGAGGAGGCTCAGTTGGTCTATCGTGACTCCCTCTCTCGGAAACCTTTTGGTTTTTAACGGATGGTTCCTCTCGCTCTTTCTTAGCGTGCTCATTCGCGACTTCTACCGCCCCCTGAGCTTGTTCTTCCGGATATTCTGTAACTGTGGGTGAATCCTCTTCTGCTCGCCGACGCTCTGCTTCTCTTTTATGCCCCTCATCCCATTTCCTACGCGCTCCAGCCCATTCGTTCTCTGCCTGCTTAGCATCCAAAATGCCAGACGCCAATTGGTGGCGCACTGAACCATGCAGGTGCGGTAGCAAGTCTGCTTCTGTAGGTGTGGGAATGTCAGGGTCGGTTGAAGGGCCAAACGGATCAACCATGAGGCAACTACACCTCGCTCAACGAATGAGAGAACTGAGAAACGATTATTTTCCGGACGACTGTCAGATAATCGTTTGGCTCAGTTTATGCATTCTCTTCTCTGAGTCAAAGCGATCTTGATCAGCTCATTTGTGATGAAGAAGTTCATCTCTTCCGCATAGCAGGGTAAACCCCAATATTCGCGGCGAATTCGTAGCGCCCATGGTCGGACAATCTGTGCTGGACATTAGACGATCCACCGCACGCGGGCTGTCCACAATTTACCTGCAACGAACTATCTTACGGCGTCCACTGCGATAAAACGTCATCATCTCGCAAAACGGCTCCGGAAAGTGTTGCGTTGGGAGGGTGCGCGCCTAGCAACTCTGTAACTAATTAAGAATATGGAAGATTACAGAGTGGAACGTCTCTTCATTGACCAACTAAAACCGGATGCTCAAAGCGACTACTGCCTGATATTCGCGAAAGCAGTCGCAAACTTTTGAGCCTTAGTTGAGACACGATCTTTCGGTGCTTTCCCTAAGTTCTTTATTCACAACGCTTAAATTTTGGGTATGGTGCCGAAGGGGGGACTCGAACCCCCACGAGTTGCCTCACACGCCCCTCAAACGTGCGCGTCTGCCAGTTCCGCCACTTCGGCATGAAGTGAGTTTAGAAGGCTCGGCCATTATAGCCGGATTGGTTTTCAAGAAAACAGCACGCCTACTTGCTCGCAGCCGGTGATGCGGCTGGTGCTGCTGGTGATGCCTGTTGCGCCGGCGCTGGAGTCGGCGTCGCGGTTGCCGTCGGTGCACTCTCTGGCTGCGATTGCAACACCGATCGTGAGCTACTCAGGATCGGCAGTCCCAACGCGAGGGCGATCAACATGAATGCGGCTGCGGCGCCGATTGTGATCTTCGCGAGTAGACTCGCCGTACCGCGCGGTCCGAAGGCAGTGCTCGATAACGTGTTTGAAAAGAGCGCGCCCGCATCTGCCTTGCCCGGTTGCAGCAAAATCACTACGACCAGAATAAGACAAGACAGAATGAAAAGGCTGTAGAGAATATAAGTTAACAAAACAAACTCCTAATCAACGTCTCAACGATTGTAATTCACAATCTCCGCAAAACTCTCTGCTTTTAAACTCGCGCCGCCGACGAGTGCGCCATCAATGTCAGCTTGACTCATCAGGCCGGCGATGTTGTCGAGCTTGACCGAACCGCCGTAGAGAATCCGTAACGCCTGCCCGGCCGCTTGAGAGTGCCTTTCCGCGAAAACGCGCCGAATAAACGCATGCATTTCCTGCGCTTGCTCCGGCGTCGCTGTGCGTCCAGTGCCAATGGCCCAGACCGGCTCGTAAGCGACGATGATACGGTCGAGGTCTGAGGCTGTCAACCCGCTGGAACCCGCAGTCAACTGCTGGGAAACAACACTTTCCGCGCTTCCCTGCTCGCGCTGATCGAGCGTTTCGCCGACACACATTATGACAGTCAAACCCGCCGCGATACCTGCGTGCGTCTTCCGATTCACCTGCACGTCAGTCTCTGAGTAGTACTGCCGCCGCTCGGAATGGCCAACAATCACATAGCGAGCGCCGACGTCTTTGAGCATCGACGCCAGCACTTCCCCCGTATGCGCCCCCTCTTCTTTTTCCGTCGAGCAATCCTGACCGGAGACACGAATGTTCGAACCCTCGAGCCGGTCAGCGACTGTCTTTATAGCAGTGAAGACGGGGGCGATTACGACGTCGCAATGGTTTGCATTGGCGACGAGTGGCTTCAGCGCGAGGGCAGTATCGACTGCCTGGCTGAGCGTCTTGTACATTTTCCAGTTTCCGGCGATTACTGGTTTACGCATACAGAATTTCCAAGATTTTCAGAATTAACAAGATTATTTATCAGTGAGTGCAGCAACACCGGGTAATTCGTCGCCGGCCAAAAACTCGAGAGTAGCGCCGCCGCCGGTGGAGATGTGGGTGATTTTGTCGGCGACGCCGGCGCGTGTTACTGCCGAGACCGAGTCGCCGCCCCCAACGATCGAGGTGGCGCCGCGTTCAGAGGCTTCGGCGACGGCTTTCGCGACGCCAATCGTGCCCTGATCAAAAGGCGGCTCTTCGAAGACACCCATTGGACCATTCCAGATGATCATGCGTGCGTCCTGAAGCGCGGCGGCGAAGTGGCCCACGGTTTCGACGCCAATGTCCATGCCGACGAGCCCGATGTTTGTGAATTCGATGGGAATAGTTTTGGTGACGATCTTCTCGCCTTTGACTGGCTCATAGCTGTCGACGACCTGGTGGTCCGTCGGGAGAAGAAAAACAATCCCCTTCCCTTCTACGCGCTTCTTGATCTCGAGCGCGGTCTGCAACATCTGGTCTTCAACCAGAGACTTGCCAACTGTGAAGCCTTCAGCTTTCAGAAACGTATACGCCATCGCGCCACCGATCAGGATCTTGTCGACGCCGCGATCGACAAGGGCGTTGATGACAGGAATCTTATCTGAGACTTTTGCGCCGCCAAGAATCGCGACAAACGGATGCTCGGGATGATTGATCGCGCGGCCCAGGTAGTCGAGCTCTTTCTCCATCAACAAGCCGGCAGCGGCTTTTGACACGTGGCGAGTTATGCCGGCTGTCGACGCATGCGCGCGATGTGCAGTTCCGAAAGCATCGTTGACGTAAAGATCGCACAGGCCGGCCAGCTGTTTGGAAAAACCGTCGTCGTTCTTTTCTTCTTCAGGGTGGAAGCGAAGATTCTCGAGCAACAAGACGTCGCCATCCTTAAGCTCTCGAACTTTCGACTCAGCCGCTTCGCCAACACAGTCGTCAGCAAATGCCACGGGCTTCAACAACCCCGATAGATGTTCCGCGACCGGGCGAAGACTGTATTTATCAACACGCTCGCCTTTCGGTCGTCCAAGGTGCGAGGCGAGTATCACACGCGCGCCATGGTCGATCGCGTATTGAATCGTCGGCAGCGAAGCGGTGATGCGCGAATCATCGTCAACCTTGCCGTCTTTGATCGGCACGTTGAAGTCGACGCGCACAAAGAGCCGCTGGTTACGAAGCTGGAGATCTTTTATAGACAGTTTAGTCACAAAAAGGCACAAAAAGCACAAAAAGGAGAATCAAAGACCTTTGCTTGAGATGTACTTGATGAGATCACGTACGCGACACGAGTAACCCCACTCGTTGTCGTACCACGAGAGCACCTTCAGCATGTTGCCGCCAATCACTTTCGTGTACTCAGCATCGACGATCGACGAATTCGAGTTGCGCTTGAAATCGACCGACACAAGCGGCTCTTCACTGAAAGCTAGAATTCCCTGCAGCTCTTCATTCGCCGCATCCTTGAACGCGCGATTCACTTCCTCAGCCGTCGTCTCTTTCTCGAGGTCCATCACCACGTCGACGAGCGAAACGTTCGGTGTCGGTACGCGCACTGAGATGCCGTCAAACTTTCCTTTCAACTCCGGCAACACGAGCGCGACAGCTTTCGCCGCTCCGGTCGACGTCGGAATCATCGACAGCGCCGCAGCACGCGCGCGTCGCATGTCTTTGTGCGGCAGGTCGAGAAGCTGCTGGTCATTCGTGTACGAGTGGATCGTCGTCATCTGCGCCGAACGAATACCGAACTTCTCATGAACAACTTTCGCCACCGGCGCGAGACAGTTGGTCGTGCACGAAGCGTTCGAGATGATATGATGCGCAGCCGGGTCGTAGTTCTCTTCGTTCACTCCAAGAACGATCGTGATATCTTCATTCTTCGCCGGCGCGGAAATGATCACCTTCTTCACACTGCCATGAAGATGCTTCTTCGCATCTTCGGCTTTCGTAAAGATGCCGGTCGACTCAACCACAATCTCAGCGCCGACTGACTCCCAATCGATCGCGGCCGGATCGCGCTGCGAGAACACACGAAACTCATCGTCGTCAACCTTGATTCCAGTTTCAGTCGAGGTGATGTGATGATCCAGATTACCGAGCACGGAGTCGTACTTCAGCAGATGCGCAAGCGTTTTGGTGTCGGTCAAGTCGTTGACGGCGACGAAATCGATGTCTGGATCACCAAGAGCAGTGCGAAGAATGTTTCGCCCAATACGACCGAACCCGTTGATACCAACCTTAACCGCCATTGCCAAAGCCCTCCAACTTCAATTGAATTTGTCTCGATTGTGGGAAAAGCGCTGTCGCGATTGTGGGACAGATTTTCCCTGTTCACCCGTGGAAACTGCTTGTAAAAAATGAAAGGCAAGATTATGCGGAGGGTTTCGGCGCGTCAAGCGAGGCTTTTGTTCAACTTATTCAACTTTTTGAAACTGCATTTCCGCATGAGACGTAGTACAGGCTTGATGCGGCGGACCTTCGTTTGCCAGAATAAGTCGACTCTTCCTTTGCAAAGCGGTCGAAACTACAGGAAATACGTTTAAGGAGCTCTTCGTCTGATGTTTAATTTGATATCTCGCAACTTACTTACGCTGGCGATCCTGGCATGCATCGTGTTCGCTGGAGCGAACGCTGCCGTCGCACAAACGCCGCAAGCAACACCGAGACCGACGCCTGCGCCTGGCGATCCCACCAGACCGCCCGGAACCGAACCAATCCCCGGCACCGGGCAGCCGACGAGTCCAACGGCGCCACCGGGAACGCAGACAACAAGTCCGACCGCAGTGCCGGGAAATGTCGTGACTCCGCAGGCAACGCCATTACCGACGCCTCCGGCAGGTAACGTGCCCGGTGGATCGACTATGCCGAGCGGAACGGGCGAGCCAATGCGCGAGCCAAACATTCCACAGTTCCAGGCGAAGCCGCTACCGCCGGTTCCGAGTCTTCAACGTTTGGGTGTGGGCAATGACACGTTACCGTTGTCGATGAACGATGCGATCAAGCGTGCACTTGAAAACAACAACGACATCGAAGTCGCACGCGACGACGTTCGCTTTGCTGAAACTCAGTTGCGCGCGCTCGAAGGCATCTTCGATCCAATCTTCGCGATCACACCGCAATACGACAAGCGGATCTCGCCGCAGCAGAGCCAGTTGGGCGGCGGCTCCGGAACATCCGGTACCCTCAGCACAACGACCTGGTCCGTCGTCCCTTCAGTGCAGAAACAGTTTGGCCGAGGCGGCGGAAGCTATTTTCTACAGTTCCAAAACTCGCACACGAACACGAGTAACACCTTTAGCTTGTTGAATCCGTTCTACTCATCGAACCTTTCACTGCAGTTCACACAACCACTGCTGAAGAATCGTTCGATCGACAACAATCGTCGACAGATTCGCATTCAGCGCAAGCGTCTGGACCAGTCAGACGCAGACTTCCGCCAGCGCACCATCGATGTGATCACGCGCGTGCAGCAGGCCTACTGGGAATTGGTGTTTGCACTGCGCGATCAGCAGAACAACGTCGCCAATTTGAATCTCTCGCGCGAAAGTTTGCGAAACGTCGAGGCGCAGATCGCTGCGGGCGCGAAAGCCCCACTCGAAAGAGCTGAAGTGCAGACTGAGCTTGCCAATCGTGAGACTGCGCTCTACTCGGCAATCCAGGCAGTGTCGATTGCAGAAAACAATCTCAAGATTCTGATCTTCAAGTCTCCAAGTAATCCGGAATGGTCGGCGCAACTAACCCCGACCGATACGCCGCAGTTTGATTCAAACCCGGTGAATCTTCCCGACGCGTTGAAAGCGGCGCGCGACAATCGTCCGGAACTGCGCCGCCTGCGTCTGCAAAACGATATCAATGAGATCGATCTCACGTACTTCAAGAACCAGACCAAGCCGCAGATCGATTTGGTTGGTACTGTCGCGCTCACGGGTCTTGCTGGAAACAGTCTCGCAACCGTTATACCTCCCGGGACTACGCAGCCCATTATTGTGGGTGATCCGTTGACGAATCCATCGGCGTTCTTACTCAGCGAGATTCGAAAAATTCAGCAGGCTGGGGGCTTCCCGGAAACTCCGGTACCGGTAGGTGTCGTGGAATCAAATGTCGTCAACCCGAGTCTTGTTGGTGGTTATGGACAGACTCTTCAAAACCTGTTCGGTGGTAAAACACGTAACGTCACGGTTGGAGTCGCGATCCAGTTCCCCTTCAAGAACAAGACCGCGGAGGCGAATCTCGCGGGCGCGCGAATTCAGAAAGAACAGTTGCAGGCATCGATGAGATCGCAGGAGCAGGTTATCGAAGTTGACGTTCGTAACTCTGCACAGGCGGTTGAGTCGGCGCGGCAGCGGGTGCTTTCAGCTCGCGAAGCGCGAGTGAATGCGGAAATGCAGCTTGAAGGCGAGCAGCGTTTGTATCAGGTGGGACGTTCGACGACGTTCCTGCTGTTCCAACGTGAAAACGCGCTGGCAAATGCACGTGCTTCAGAGTTGCGAGCCGAGACTGACTACAACAAGGCGCTGGCCGACTTGCAGCGCGCCACGTCGACGACACTGCGGGCCAACAACGTGGTAGTTGACTCGCCCGTGGCTCCGTAGGCGCCTTGGTGTCGGCCTTACGATGGGCCGCGGATTTTCGCGGATAAACGCAGATCAGCGTTCATCCGCGAAAATCTGCGGCCTTTTTATTTTGCCTTTGGTAAGCTACCTCACGTGAAGGTCAGCGCCACCATCATCACATTCAACGAGCAGTCGAATATCAAAGCCGCATGCGAATCAGTTGCATGGGCCGACGAGGTATTGGTGGTAGACTCAAACTCGACCGACGCCACGCGCGAGTTGGCCGAAGGCTACGGTGCCCGCGTCTTAATAAATGCATGGCCGGGGTTTGGCGCGCAAAAACAGTTCGCGGTGGATCAAGCCAAACACGAATGGATCTTCAGTCTCGATGCAGACGAGCGCGTGTCAGACGAACTGAAGAAATCCATCGAGACGCTCTCGTCGAAGCCTGAAGCTGAGCTTGCCGATGGTTACCAGATCGCCCGCCGCACTTATTATCAACAACGCTGGATACGGGGCGGCGGCTGGTATCCCGATCGACAGTTACGCCTGTTCAAAAAGTCCAAGGGACACTGGAAACAACGTCACATTCACGAGTCGGTAACGATGGAGCCTGGCGCGCGAGTTGAAAAGTTGAGCGGCGATCTTTTGCATTACACTTCACAGGATGCAGCGCATCATCACCGTATGATTGGTGAGCGTTATGCGCCACTGGCCGCTCGACAGATGTTTGAAGAGGGGCGGCGCACTTCAGTCCTTGGCGTGGCTTCGGCTGGACCAGCGGCGTTCATTCGTAGTTTGATTTTGAAAGGCGGGTTACGCGACGGCTTCGCGGGCTTTACGATTGCGAGCTTCGCCGCGCATCATGCATTTCTGAAGCACTTGATGCTTTGGGAAAAGCAGTCCGCGAATAACACCGAAAAAGATCCGATTCACACAGATAAAGATGCCTGATTTAAGGTTAGTCTCCCCACTGTTTGGCTACGTGATCGCGGGAGTTTTTGGGGCGGTCATCGGAAGTTTTCTCAACGTTGTAATTCATCGCGTCCCCCTCGAAGAGTCGATTGTCTTTCCGAACTCACGTTGTCCTTCATGCGGTGGAGCGATCGCTTTCTACGACAACATCCCTGTTCTCAGTTGGGTGATGCTCGGCGCGAAATGCCGGAACTGCAGGGAGCGTATTTCGTTTCGGTATCCGGCTGTTGAATTGATCACTGCGGCATTGTTTATCGCAGTTGCGTGGCATGCGGGGTTGAGCGCTGCACTGCCATTCGATCTTGTGTTTGCTTCCGCGTTGCTGGTGCTCGTGTTCATCGACGCCGAACACATGATTCTGCCCAACGTGATCACTTATCCCGGAATCGTGTTTGCCGTCATCGCTCGCATCGCTATTCCTTATCTGACAGGCACACCACATTTCGACGATATACCTTCACTCTCACACGGAGCACTGGCAAACATGCCAATCGGCGTCGTCTCGCTTGCGGGAGCATTGATTGGCGCGTTGATCGGCGGTGGTTCGCTCTGGCTCATGGGCTGGACGTGGGAAAAACTTCGCGGCATCGAAGCGATGGGGCTGGGAGACGTGAAGATGATGTTCATGGTGGGCGCCTACCTTGGTTGGCGACTCACGATTCTCACGATCTTTGTCGGTGTTCTCACCGGTTCGGTGATCGGTATCGCCTTGATGGCCCGCAAGGGCCAGCGAAACATGCAGATGCTGCTTCCGTTTGGCGTCTTTCTCGGACTCGGCGCAGTCGCGGCATTACTCTTCGGCGCGCCACTGGTTGAATGGTACGCAGGCCAATTTAGGTAATGCCGATTGCCGATTTCCAATTGCCAATTTACAGACCGTCGGCAGCTGGAATAAAAATCGGCAATCGGCAATTGGCAATCGGCAATGAAAAATCGCACTCGTTTCCAATCCGGACTGACGATGCTCACAGGGCTCTTTCTGGTGGCGGTCCTGTTTGCGATTCTGCTTTATGCGATCACACCTGAGACTCCGGCTGCTCGTGGTCCAATCCTGCTGGCTTCGTTCATCGCGATTCTCATCGGCAGCTTGCTCGCCATCTTATTTTTGTTGCGCTGGCTGTTGCGTCCTTACCACCAACTGGTCGGCGAAGCACAACGTGCTTCCGTTTCCGATCAGATCAAATCGCAGGATGAAGCGGAGTTTGTGCTCGAGACGTTTCAATCCGTCGTCGCTCAACTTCAGGAGCAAAGAAAAGAGCTCGAACAACTCAGTTCCGAGGCGCGGGCGCGCGCGAGTTCTGCTGAGAAGTTCAGCGAACATATCGTCGCCAGTTTACCTTCAGGGTTGATCGCTTTCGACGGCGCAGGGTTGTCAATGGCCATCAACACTCCCGGACGCCTGCTTCTGGAAGTCAACGGCACGGCGCTTGGCGAGTCGTACAAACAACTCTTCGGTCCACACGAAGAACTGGCCAACATGGTCGGCGACTGTTTGCAAACGGGCACCGTGTACCGTCGGACGGAAATCGAAGCACTTAGTCCGAATGGAACGTTGCGACGATTGGGCGCCACGATCGCTCCGATTGACTTACCACCCGAGCGTGGTCCAAGAGGCGCGTTATGCCTGTTGACTGACATCACCGAGGTTACTGAGTTGCGCGAACAGGTTGCACTGAAGAACAACCTCGAGAGTCTTGGTGAGATGTCGGCCGGTCTCGCACATGAATTCAAGAATGCGATCGCGACCTTGCAGGGTTATGCACAACTACTTCAGAGCCTGGATCTGAACGACAAAGCGCAGGTCGCGGCTGGATCACTGCTCAATGAAGTACGAAATCTTTCCGGGATGGTGACCGCATTTTTGAACTTCGCGCGCCCGCAACCTTTGCAGCTGGGGGAAGTGTCGGTCTCCGAGTTGATCGACGAGTGCGCCGCTGAGCTTGCGCCGCTGTTTGAGGAGTTAAAGGTCGAGCTGATTGTTGATGCACAGGAATCGCTGCAGGTACAGGCGGATGAACGCATGCTACGACTCGCGTTGCTCAATCTGATGCGAAATGGCGCTGAAGCCTATCCGGGTGGGAAGGTTTCAGTTAGAAGTGAGGGTGTTGTTATCGAGGTGAGCGACACTGGACCGGGGATTCCGGTGAGCGATTTGCAAAAGATCTTCATACCGTTTTTTACGACGAAGGCGAAGGGGCACGGGATCGGGTTGGCGCTGACGCATCGGATTATCACGCAACATGGGTGGACGCTCACGGCCGCGAATTCGGCTGAGGGTGGTGCGGTGTTTACGATCAATCTGGGACGCGGATGAACGCGGATCTGTTACAGATTGATGTTGTATTCGGGCCAGCGCTCGTCAACTAATGCTGCGATGTCGTCTCGGACGATGAGTTCAGCCGGGAAGCCCGGTTTGGTGCGCGCGTCGATGACGATTGGGGCCGTGTAGACGAGATGGTGGCGATGGATCGTGGTGTTGGCGGCGTAGATGTCTGCTGCGGGTTCGAAGCGAGTCCAGGTGGCCCAGAGGAAGTCGGGCGAAGATTTGGCAACGCGGGCATCGTCATGCAATACGATCAAGGGCCAGTCTGCGAATACAGGGTTGTTTGCTACGTGCGACGGTAGCGATTGATCGCCGTCGCCTTGTAGTACAAGACAGCCGGCACAAAAGACTTCAGCGTGTGAGATTGAATTCGGCAATTGGCCTGTGAACTGTCTCGGCAACTTGCGAACCGGATCGCCCAAACCCAACATGATTGCCTTGCTGCCTTCGTTAACTTTGCCGCTCGTGTAATCAAGCGTGTCCATCGACACGTTTGAAAAAATAAACAGATCCGTCTCCGGGCGGAATCGTTCGAGTATGTGTTCCAGTAAACGAGGAAAGTCTTTCAGATCCTGAGGCGTGTCTGTCAACAGCAGAAACTTCGTCAACGACAACTGCCCTTCACCGAGGATTCTGAAACCCGAAACAAGCGCCTCGCGACCGTATCTCTCGCGCACTACCGCGGCGCACAGCGAGTGGAATCCCGTCTCACCATAGGTCCAAAGATCTCGCACGGACGGCATCACCATCGGGAACAGTGGCGACAGCAGTTTTTGCAGATAGTCGCCGATGAAGAAATCTTCCTGGCGAGGTTTGCCGACCACAGTCGCCGGATAGATCGCGTCGCGACGATGAAAGACCGCGTCGACATTGAAGACCGGATAGTCGTGTTGCAGCGAGTAGTAGCCGTAGTGATCTCCAAAAGGTCCTTCAGGTCGTCGTTCATGCGGCGGAGCGTGACCGACAAGAGCGAATTCGGCTTCTGCGGCGAGACGATGACCGCTGCCGATCGGACCAGTCATTTTTAGCTTCTCTCCGGCAAGTAAAGACGCAAGCACCAGTTCGGGCACGTCTTCAGGCAATGGAGCAATCGCAGCGAGAATCAGTGCCGGTGGCCCACCAAGAAACACCGTGACCGGCAGTGGTTGGTTCATTCGTTCGGCTTCGCTGTAGTGAAAACCCCCGCCCTTCTGAATCTGCCAGTGCAGACCTGTGGTGTGTGAATCGTAGACCTGTATCCGGTAGATGCCGAGATTGTGTTTCTTCGTTACCGGATTCTCAGTGTAGACAAGCGGCAGAGTGATGAACGGCCCGCCGTCTTCCTGCCACGTCGTCAACACCGGCAGTTGATCTAAACGTGCCGGACGATCGACTACCTGCGTAACCGGAGACCGCGATGTGCTTTTGGTTCCGAGCTTGAGAAGATCGAGTGCCACTGAACGATGCTGCCAGAGTTCGCCGATATTCGGCGGGAGGATCGACTCTGCAATGTGAACCGTCTGGCGCACGAGCGCTTCCGGCTTGGGACCAAATGCGAGGTCGATCCGTCGCTCCGTGCCGAACATGTTAGTCACCACCGGATAGCGGCTGCCTTTGACACGTTCAAACATCAACGCCGGTCCACCTTCGCTGATCACGCGTCGATGGATCTCGGCGAGCTCGAGGTATGGATCAACCTCGGCCTTGATAGTGATGATTTCGTTTTCTCGGGTGAGTAAATCGAGAAATGTGCGAAGGCTGGGATGCATTCGTAAGCTTAGGGCCGGTCCGGAGCCTTCTCAACAGTTCGCGGGCGCGCGCGCGTCGTGGGCGCCGGTTCGCCGAGTCGCTTTTCAATCTCGTCGTGCGCAACTTCCGCGGCCTCGGCGACATACTGCTGGTGCGACTCGAGAAACGGTTTGATCAGATCGAGAGTTTGCGCGTCGCCGATATGCGCGAGCGCCTTCAAAATGCCGGCATTGATTCGCGGCGCGTTGTTTGATCGTTTAAGAAAAGGATAAAGCACATCGGGACTCTCCAACTCTGAAAGATAACCGACTGCCTGCGCCTGGCGACCGGAGTCGAGGTCGTCGACGATGCGGTATAACGCCTCCGCTCGACCCATGCGATACAACGCCCAATCGAGCGCGAGTCGCACCTCTTTGTTCTTTTCCTGAAGCTGGTAACCCTCAACCATCTTGCGCTGACTCGTCGCAGCAAGTCGCGCCAGCGCCTCGGCACTGCGTTGTCGCACGGTGGGATCCGAGCTTCCAAGACCTTTAGCAAATTCAGCCGGATCCGAACGCGCGTCAACACCATCAATCGGCGCCTGCTGCGCATTTGAAGAAACCATCGCCAGGAGAACAAACACAACGGCGTAAATCAGTTTTTTCATATCCGTATGATCCGTGGTTAACCCTGCTTCTTCTTCAGCAGAGCCGTATTCAGATCCAAATCACCGATCGAAATCACTTCCACATTAGGATACTTCTTCTGCAGCTCCGGCAGGAACGCCTTCGCATTGCCAACGATAATGATGTTGGCTGTCTTCGAATCCAGTCGCGTACCGGCAAACTTCTGAATGTCAGACGTAGTGATTGCCTGCACGTTATTGATGTAACGATTGATCTCGTCGAGCCCCATCCCGTAAAGCGCAAGCGAACCGACCTGGCCCACGAGCCCGCCCGCAGTCTCGAGGTTTCGCGAGAAGTTTCCGATCAGCACCGCCTTGCGTGGCGTCAGCTCGATGTCCGCAGGCGGCGCTGAAGATAAACGACTGACCTCGCCCAGCAAAAGGTCAGCGACCTGCGCGCCTGATTCATTCTTCGTCTGCGCGGAGGCGACAAATGGTCCAACGTCACGACGCGTGTCGAGCTGGCTCCCAGCCCCATAACTTAAACCACGCTTGATGCGAATCTCCTGATTAAGTCGCCCGGAGTAGCCACTGAGCACCGAGTTGCTTACGATGCCGCGAAAGTAATCAGGATCCTTTCGGTTGATTCCCGTGCGCGCAAGGTAAACTGCAGCCTGTCCCGCGTCGGGTTTATCAATCACCACTATCCGCCCTGTTTTTGCGTCAGCGTTTTGCATCGCCGCGCTCACCGCCGGCAGCGGTGTCGACGGTTTTTGCCAATCGCCAAAATACTTGGTCGCGAGTGCCATTCCATCTTTGGCCCCGATGTCGCCACCGATGACGAGAATCGCATTGTCAGGACGGTAATACCGCGAATGCATCTTCGTGATGTCAGCCGCAGTGATGCGCGTCATCGACTCCGCCGTGCCGCTAATCGGATGACCGTACGGACTGTCGCCAAACACGACTCGCGCAGCTACGAAGCGCGCGATCGATCCAGGCTCACCCATTGCCAGCGTGATGCTGTCGAGATTCTGTTGTCGCAGTCGCTCGACTTCTTCACTCTTGAACGTCGGGTGCCGGACAACGTCAGCAAGTATCTCCATCGCCTGAGGAATCTTCGACGACATCACACTGACATTCGCGTACGACGAATCCCAGCGCGCACCCGAATCGAGCGATCCACCAAGACTCTCGATCTCCTGTGCGATCCTCGTGGCGTCACGAGTTTGTGTTCCCTTCGTGAGCAGGCTCGCTGTCATGTCGGCCAAACCGGCCAACTCGGATGGATCTACTTCACCGCCATTCTTGATCAGCAGTTGCGCGGAAATGAGCGGCGACTCGCGACGCTCGACGACAATCACGCGCAGTCCATTTGGAAGAGTTTCTTCGACAGGTTTTGGAAATGCGACCGAACGCGGCTCTGCCGGCGGTGGCGGTGTTGCCTGCGGCGTCTGTGCGCGGAGATTAACGACAAAGAACAAGGTGCAAAGAAGCAAAAGGAACGACTGTCTACGCATGATCATTGCCCCTCCTTTGGCTTCGATGCTTGAGGCAGATAGTACAGAACCATACGATTCGCATCTGTAAAGTATTTCTTCATGACTCGTTGAACGTCAGCCGCAGTGACTGCCTGGAGTTTGTCGAGATCGGTGTTAACGCGATTCGGATCACCAAGCAAAACTGCCGCTTCACCCAGCGCTTGTGCTTTCCCGTTACTGGTTTCACGTTGCCGAAGTTGGTCGGTGATGATCTGGTTCTTGGCTTTGTCCAGCTCAGCCGCAGATACCGGCGCGTCCTGAAGCTTTTTGATCTCGGCTAGCAATGATTTCTCGACGTCTTCCGGCTTCTTGCCTTCGGACAGAATGGCGATGATGTAGAAGAGACTCACGTCTTCACGCACATCCGCACTTGCGTCCACTTCAGCGGCAAGCTGCTGTGTGTAGACGAGCGCATTATAAAGACGCGAGGACTCACCAGCAGAAAGAATCGCATCCGCAACGCGAAGCGCGTTCGAATCGGGATCGGCCTGACGCGGTGTCAGGTAAGTCAATCCAACAGCGGGAAGATCGTTGCTGCCGTATCCCGTAACGCGCGACTCGCTCTTGCGTGGTGGCTCTTTGACTTGCACGCGCGGCAACGGGCGATCCGGCTTGGGAATCGGCGCAAAGTATTTGTCGACCCACGCATCGAGTTGCTTTGGATCGAAGTCGCCGACGACGACGAGCGTCGCATTGTCCGGTCTGTAAAAAGTGCTGTGAAAGTCCTGCACGTCCTTGAGCGACGCGGCGTCGAGGTCTTCGATACTTCCGATTCCCGGACGCTTGTACGGATGCTCAACAAATGATTTTTCCTGGAGCAAATAAAAGAATCGTCCGTACGGCGGCGCCAGCACGCTCTGTCGAAACTCTTCCTTCACGACGTCGCGTTCCGACTTGAAGTTCGCGTCGTCAACATTCAATCCGGAGAGACGATCGGCTTCCGCCCAGATCAGTGTCTCGAGATAGTTTGACGGCACCACTTCGTGGTAAACGGTTACATCGTCGGCCGTAAAGGCATTGTTATAGCCGCCGACGTCTTCGGTGAGTCGATCCATCATCTCCGATTTCATGTTCTTCGTACTCTTGAACATGATGTGCTCGAAGAGATGAGCAAACCCGCTTCGTTTGTCGGGATCGTCTTTCGAACCGACGTGATACCAAACCTGTATGGCGACAGTCGGACTCGCGTGATCGGGAGCACTCAACACGCGCAAGCCGTTCGGTAACGTGCGATCGGTGAATTTGAGTTGTGGCATCCGGGTTTGTGCCAACCCGGCTATTTGAACTATTACGAGGAGAGAGGCACTGAGAATCAGGCGAGTTGAAATACGAGCCATCAAGCGTTCTCCAAAGTGGTTAATCGATGTCCATGGGATTTATAAAGGGCTTGTCTTTGTCTTTCTCAGCCCGTCTCATTGCTTCCTGAAACTTCTCTTCGAGAATCCGGTCGCGGTCTTTCATTGAACTGAGTTCCTGCGCAAAGATCTGTTCGCGCATCTGCTTCTGTTTATCGAGACCCTTGACCATCTCGTCGAATGAAGCCAGCGGCTTGGCCTTTTCCTCGTGCGCGAGGATGGCGCCGGTCTGCGCGTCAATCGTCATTGTTGCCTCGCAGCAGGGGCAAATGATCGTAAACCTCGAAGTGTCTGCCATGGGATTGTCCTCCTTGCCACGAGTAGTATAGCCACAAAGAGGCACAAAAAGCACAAAACAGAAGAGTTTTCCATTTTGTGCTTCTTGTGCCTTTTTGGGGCTAATCTGTTCTGTGCCTTTTGTGGCGATTTAAGGAATTACTTTTTTGACTGCGCCGCCGACTTTCTTTGCGCCGCTGACTGTCTTGTCGCCGACTTTTTTGGCGCCTTCGACACTCTTGTCGCCGACCTTCTTAGCGCCTTCAACGGTTTTTTCACCAACAGCCTTGCTGGTTGAGACGGTCTTATCCTTAACGTCTTCTGCTTTGTCCGCTGCTTCGGTGCCGACGTCCTTACTCTTGTCCGCCACGAACCCTGCGGCGTCGGCTACCTTGTCGCCAGTGGTCTCCAACACGTTCTCCGTCGTGTTTACCACCTTCTCCTCACCGTTTTTTGAAGTGACCTTAACGGTTCGGGTGCCATTACGAGTTGTCGTAACAACCACCTTCGAGACATGTGGATTATTGTGAAAGGTTCGGGTTTCGGTTCGCGTACCATTAGCGTCTACGCTCGTGGCGATTTCTGAATTGTCAGGACCGGGAGCAGTTGTGGGTTGCGTTGCCGTAGTTGAGTTGGCGTTGGCGTTAGTAGTGTCGTTCGCAGTCGTGGAACATCCGATACCCAACGCAGCAATCAACGGTATCGCTAAAAGGCATATCTTATTGGTCACTCTTCTATCCTCCTAAATGAGCAAAGCTATGCGTCAATCGGGCAAGCAATGTGCCAGATGAGTTTACGCAGAAAGTAACACGTTTTCTTGTCTGACTTCTTCAAGCTTTTTCATTGACTTTCGACCGGAATTCCTTTAGAAGCACTCTTACTTTTCAGATCAGCAAACCGCCGGTAATCTTCATTGCCGTTTGAGACCTGAACATCGTTGACTGCCAATAAACATCCCCAAGGAGCCTTTTCTATGCGCAGACTGCTTTTTGTTGCTACAGGCGCTTTTTTTCTGGCCGTTACATTGCTTCCGATGCAACCTCGCTTCGTGGTGCACGCCGTGTCGGACGGCGAGCGCCTCGCGATGTACAGCAAGCCGGCAGTAGTTCGCATCATCGATGGAGTAATCGGAAAGATCTGGTTCCAACCTCCCGGCTACTCGGGACAGTCATTCGATGTTTCATCGATCGCTCTTGGCTCGGGCTTCTTCATCAGCTCGAATGGCTATATCGCCACGAACGCGCACGTCGTCACCACGACCCACGACGGCGAAGATAAAGCGAAACAGGCGCTTCTCTGGCAACTCGTGCAACAGATCGCCAAGCAAATCGGCAAGGACCCGCGTAGCCTGAATACCAGCTTCATCAACGAACACAGCCAACTGCAGAGCTTCCAGCTCATTCACCACGTCATCATTCCTGACGGCACTGCACTACCCTTCGAGATCAAGCAATACGGCGCTCCCACCGGCGAAGGTAACGATCAGGGAAAAGACGTCTCCATCATCAAGATCGAGGTTAAGAATGCCCCGATTCTTAAAATGGCCGATTCGGACAAAGTTCAACTTCAGGATCACGTGACCGTTATCGGTTATCCAGGCGCGGCAGATACCTTCAATTCCGGACTGCTCAACAGCAAATCTTCACTTGAAGCGACGATTAACGATGGCAAGATCTCCGCAAAGAAACAGGCTTCGAGTGGCGCTCCGATTCTGCAAACAAGCACCGCTGCAACCCACGGAAATTCCGGTGGACCGGTATTGAACGATGCGAATGAAGTTATCGGCCTCCTTACATTTCGCGGCGACACGATAAACGGTCAGGAAGTGTCGGGCTTCTCGTTTATCGTGCCTTCAAACACCGTGATGGAGTATGTGAAGAGCGCCGGTTCCACTAACGACTTAGGTCCAACCGACACTTTATATCGCGAGGGATTGGGTTATTACTGGGATGGTTACTACTCGTCAGCGATTCCAAAGTTTGAAGAAGTAAAGAGACTGTTTCCACAGCACTCCGAAGTAGATCGGTTGGTGCAGAGCAGTCAGCAGGCGAAAGCGGAAGGAAAAGAGAAATCGAGTTTTCCGGTATGGATTGTCATCGTCGTAGTGATTGTGCTGCTGCTGATACTGCTGCTCATCATCATTGCTATCGTTGGCGTCATAATCGCGAAGAAACGTAAGAAGAGTAAACCTGCGGGACCGGCGACGCCGGATGCCAGGGCACACCGCCCGCCCGCACCTGCGCCGCCGCCTCCTGCTCCGGTGCCGTCTCCGGTCGTGCATGCTCCTGCACCGCCGCCACCGATGCCGCACGTCGTGGGAGCCGATCAGGGTATGACTGTCGATCTGTCGCGGACGGTCGCGCTCAACACAGCTGACGATGTGTTTCCGAAGAGTTGGGGCTCGATCAGGTTTGTTTCAGGGCCACTGTCGGGACAGGAGTTTAAGGTAGATTCGGACGGCGATTTTATCGGGCGCGACGGCGGCTCGTCTCAGATCGTGATTGCAGATCCGCGGATCTCGAAGCGGCATGTGTGGATCGGAGTCAGGAATGGTCGCGTGGTTATTGAGGATCAGAATTCGCGTAACGGCACGTTCGTGAACGATCCGCGCTCGGCGCGCGTGACCGAGACGTCGTTGAACTCCGGCGACACTGTCATCCTCGGCGAATCAGACGTCGCGCGTTTTGAGTATCACCAATAGAACAGTTACGCCCAATTCGTTTTTATTTGGGTATCGAATAATGAGGAGAGGGTGTCGGCGGGGACGGGTTTGCTGAAGAAATATCCCTGGATCTCGTCACATCGAAGTAGCTGTAGAAACCGCAACTGATCATCCGTCTCCACGCCTTCAGCAACCACCTTCAATCGTAAGTTGTGGCCGAGCGTAATAATGGCCATCACTAAAGCCGCATCATCAGGATCCGTCGTCGCTTCCCTGACGAACGACTGATCGATCTTGAGCGCATCAATCGGCAGTCGCTTCAGCGACGCGAGCGAAGAGAACCCGGTGCCAAAATCATCAATCGAGATATTGACTCCCATACTCTTCAACTGATTCAACATGCTCGCCGCAAACTCCTCGTTCTGCATGATAGAGCTCTCGGTCAGTTCCAACTCCAAATACTTCGGCGAGAAAGCAGTCTCTTCGAGGATGCGAATCACAGTTTGCGACAAATCGCGATCGTGAAACTGTCGCGCTGAGATATTCACCGCAATCGGAATCGGTGCGAACCCTTCTTCAATCCAACGACGGCCCTGCAAGCAAGCCGCACGCAAAACCCACTCTCCGATCGGAACGATCAGACCAGTATCCTCCGCAAGCGGAATAAACTCAGACGGCGAAACTAGTCCGAGCTGCGGATGCTGCCAGCGCACCAAGGCCTCGAGACCCGTGATCGCCAGCGAATCAACTGAAACACGCGGCTGGTAGTGAAGCAGAAACTCTTCGTTATGAATCGCGCGACGCAGATTGCTTTCGAGCGCCAGGCGGCTCGCAGCCAGCTCATGCAGATCAGCCGTGAAGAACTGGTAGTTCGCGCCACCCGAACGCTTTGCCTTGTACAGCGCCGCACCGGCATTCTTCAGCAACGTCTGGCTGTCGTCACCATCGACCGGAAACAGACTCACTCCGACGCTCGCCGTCGCGAACAACTCATGACCCGGAAGGTCGAAGGAAAACTTCAATACCTGCGAAAGCGAACCGATCGTTTCAATTACGTCTTTCGTGCCGTCGATTTGAGTTCGCAAAAGTGCAAACTCGTCGTTACCAAATCGCGCCACTGTGTCTGACCTGTTTATGCAACTCTTCAGTCGTTCGGCAAACTCGCGCAACAATACGTCGCCTGGGCCATGGCCGAGCGAGTCGTTTACCTTCTTGAACTGATCGAGTGAGATAAACAAGACGCCCAACGATTGGCCCGTAGCTTTTGCAATCGCGACCGCCTGCTCCAAACGATCTTCAAACAGGGCACGATTAGGAAGTTGTGTAACAGTGTCGTAATTGCCGAGCCAATGCACTTCCTCCGTGCGCTGTTGCAGGAGACTCTCGATCTGGTCCTTGTCGCGACGCTTTTCCTTCAGCAGGTTCGACTGGTTAATGGCTCGTTCAACCGAGGCTTCGACGTGACGGAGGTCGATGGGTTTGGTGATGTAATCAAAGGCGCCGACGCGCATCGCCTGGATGGCAAACTCGATGTCCTGGTTTCCACTCACCATCACGACGACCGTGTCAGGCGAGAGTGAGTGAACTCGCGGCACGAGTTCCAAGCCACTCATTCCGCCCATATCGATGTCGCTGATGACGAGGTCGAAGGTTGTCTTGGCAAGCGCAGCTAGTGCTTCCTCTGCCGAACCTGCGTCTGAACACTGGTAGGTTGTGCCCAGAACGTCGATTAGTAGATTTCTGATTTGTTCCTCATCGTCGATGATGAGAACTCTTGGCTTCTGAGTTTCGGCCGTTTCCATGCCTATAGTGCCTTGCACATTCCCGGGAGCCACGGTTCACGCAGGACGCGCTCGTAGCTATCCTTTACCTCGGCAAGATTCCAGGCTTTTCTTTGCCAGATTGTTCCGTCTGAGAATTCGATTCGGTTGATTACAACATTTTCTTTTAACGCCGCACCGGAATCGAGAGTCTTCACATCCACGACGTCGCTTGGTCCTGAGAGACTAAACCCTTCGAGATCTTTTGACTTCCCTGCTGAGATATTCACGCCACAGAGAAACTGTCGCCGCGCTACCGAATCGGGGTTTGCAGGATCCTGAAACTGGTATTCCCAGAAAACAATTTCGACCAGTTTCCCCGTCGTGTTCTGCAGCTTGATGTGATAGGCGTAACCATCCATCGGTTTCGGTTTCGGCGCCCGGGATGAGGCGATGCTCTTCTCGAGTGCGGCACTACGACCGTCGACCGTATCTTCATTCGGATCTCTGGAACCCGCTGGATCGTTGACGCGGGCAGTGCGCGCAAAGATTCGGTTCTGCGGAATCATGGCCCGCTGCGGTGCATTCCCTTCAGCTTCAGGCACTTCGATCGTGCGGCGAGCGCGCGACCATTTGAAGCTTGTCACTGTCAGTGGTGAATTGGTCAGGACAGGAGTCTGCACAAATGTAAGAAGACTCAGGAGAAGCGAGAGAAGCAAAAAGGTCTTCATACTGCCTCCGCCACTTGCGTGGTCCAAGCAACAAGCTGTTTTCAGTTCACAGTTGAGGGAGAAGGGGGCGCGACGAATCTTATATGGTCCCCGACGCGCGCAGTATGCGCCAGTTAGCTCGCTGATTCAACTATTTATTGCCCAGGCCATACTTGGATACGGTCAGAACCACCTCGCGGTAGCGGGTGGGTGCGCAGCTACTCTAACAACGTAAATATAAGAAACATAACTCTTGACTTTCGCCACTTGAAGATCGTTTTATACGCACTGTTCTGCAACACCTCGCGTACCTAAGGCCGCTCTCTGTCCAAGGTTTGAGAGTCCCTTAATCCACACTTTTGATGATCGGCATCCTGGCCGATAAGGAAGGCTTTTCAATGAAAAATCTTAAGCATTTACCCTCTGTGCTAAGTGTCGCCTTTGTGCTTGCATGCTTTAACGTTTTAGTCCTGGGACAGTCGAGTGATGACAAGTTGGCAAGCATTTCTAATCTTGGCTCGAGCGTGAGATTCGACGTTAGTGCGTCATACGCGTCCGGAACATTGGCCGTTACTGGACCAGACGGCTTCGCATACACCAAAGAGTTCAAGTCCGGTTATTCTCCGGAATTCAAATTAAGTGATGCTCGAGGCGAGAAATTGCCCGACGGTCAATACACATATGAACTGCGGCTCACGCCAACCATTTCCTCTGAAACAAAGGAGACCCTCAAAGCTGCTCGCGAAAAAGGGACCAGCAGTTACGAAGTGACGCGCGAGCTGCGCAGGCGTGGTGCACTGCCGGCGACCCTCGTACAATCCGGTGGCTTTGCGATCATAAACGGTTCCGTTGTTCTCCCCGGAGCGACGGAAGACGGCCGGCAAGCCCGTGCAATGAACGACACACCATCAGCCCCTGCCGCCTCGACAGGCGGCCGGGTCAATTTCAAAGTTCAGCGACATCACCCGCGTTTTATGGTCTTCGATCAGGTAATTCCTGATGACCTCATCGTTCAGGGCAGCATTTGCGTTGGTCTCGATTGCGTGAACAACGAGGACTTCGGCTTCGATACGCTGCGCCTCAAAGAAAACAACACTCGTCTCCAATTTGACGACACCAGCACGTCCGCCGGATTTCCAAATAACAACTGGCAAATCAGAGCGAACGCTTCGGGAAGCGGCGGCGGCAACTTCCTCGCGTTTGTCGATCAAGGCGCGAGTGGAAACTCTGAAAGCGGAACGATCGTGTTTGAAGTTGACGCGGGTGCTCCGGCAAACTCACTCAGGGTGAGCAGCGGTGGCAACGTGGGTATTGGAACTGCAACGCCTGTGTTGGATGTGCACGTCAACACTACCGACACGCCGGCAATGCGTCTCGAACAAAATAATTCCGGTGGTTTCACTGCGCAAACCTGGGACGTCGCCGGCAACGAAGCAAACTTTTTCGTGCGTGATGTGACGAGTGGGTCGCGTCTACCTTTCCGCATCCGTCCCGGCGCACCGACGAGTTCGCTCGACATTTCTGCGACCGGCGCCATCGGCATCGGCACAGCCAGCCCTACGAAGAAGCTTCACATCTTCGATCAGAATTCGCAGATATTCATTGACAGACCAGCAAACACAGCATTGAACTATGCGCTGGTCAATTTCGCCACCAACGGAACGCAGAAATTCTTCTTCGGCTTGAACGCTGATTCCGATCCAAACGTCGACAAGCTGTCGTTTTTCGATTCGGCATTTAGCGCCGCAAACGCCGTGATGACTTTTACCGGCGGTAACGTAGGCATTGGAACTAATGCGCCGACCGACAAACTCTCCGTTAACGGAACGGCGAGCAAATCGGGCGGTGGATCATGGGCAGTGTTCTCAGACCTACGACTGAAAAACATCAAAGGCAATTACACCAGTGGTCTAAGTGCGGTGATGAAGTTGCAGCCTTTGCGTTATCAGTACAAACCCGACAACGCACTCGGTATCAAGTCAGAGGGCGAATACATCGGTTTTGGAGCACAGGCCGTACAGAAAGTGATTCCTGAGGCAGTCACAACCAACTCAAGCGGTTATCTGATGGTCAACAACGATCCGATCATCTGGACCATGCTCAATGCCATTAAAGAGCAGCAGAAAGAGATCGTCGAACTGAAAAAACAGATTCGCCAGCTACGTGCCACACGAAGCCGTCGAAGATAGTTCCTTGATTATTTTGCCGCGGATGAACGCGGACGAACGCCGATCAGCGTTTATCCCCGTTCATCCGCGGCCCAATTTTAAACGGTAGTCAGCCACGTTCTGGCAGGGCTTCAATTCAATCTCTGTCTTCGCTTCTTCGGCTTCACGGCGAAGGTTTGTGCGTGCCTCCGTGGCATCGGGCAGGCGCAGCTTCGTGAGGCCTCCTTCGAGTGCAGGGCGCAATAACAACCAGTAACGTCCGGGCGCGAGATTAGTCAGCGCGATCTTTCCCTCGGGATTAACTTCCGTCGCATAAAACCGCAACACCTCATCGCTGCTCTCTTTTTCGGCAGGCACTAGATAGACAGACAATTTCTCCGGCACCCCTTCTCCTTCAGCTAACGCAACCTGACCGTTAAGAGACGCAGCCCCCTCAGCAAGAGTTATCTTCAATCCCGAGATCCGCTCACTACTCTTAACAGTGGTCCAAACACGCGTCGCATCGACTACTTTCTTTGCGGCAGCCGACGTGAGCGAGACTGATTTCAAATACCACGTCTTTGCTGGAAATCGAGCCACGAAGTAGTAATCACTGGGCGCGAGATTTTGCAGTTTGAAGTTTCCCTGCCCATCTGCGCTGGCCGGTGTTCCCATCCCCCAAACAAAACTCGGCATTGCCTTCGCAGCTTCATCCGGTCGATGCCATGCGGATACGAGCGTTTCAGAGATTACTGGCGCTTCCCGCGTACCACAGTCTTTTGTTTTCAACTCTTCAAGCACCACCTGCCCGCTAAAAGACGCCAAAGATTTCAGCGCGAGCTCGATGCCTGTGATGTCCGCTCCTCTGATACTGATTCGTTGCGGTTGTGAAACTAACCACTCGCCATTGCTTTGCATCGTTCGAGCGATGATCGTGTAGTCGCCGTCGTCAATGCCGTAGATAATAAATCCGTCGCCTTGCGGGGCACCGATCGCATTCATTTGCGAACCGCCCTCACCAGAACTCAAACTAACCAGAACTCCGATGAAACCAGTCGGTGAATTGCTCACGGTTCCGCTTACAATGTGTCCGGGTTCGCCACGGTAGCGAATGTCAACGTTCGGCGTCTCTTCTCCCAGACGTACAGTGATCTCTGCTGCAGTATCTCGAGTTGAGGCTGGTGAATAGGTTGGGATATCAACGTCGTATGGATCCTCGGTGTAGAATCCACCGCCACCACCCGCCGACACAAGATATTTGCCACCCGGCAAGCCATAAATTCGATAGACGCCGCGATCGTCAGTGGAGCGTTCCGGAAGGGGATCGCCATTCGGAACCGGGGTGACGCGAACTCGCACACCGATCACCGGCTCGCCAGTCCGTGTTGTTACGGTACCCGTGATCACGCCGCCCTTCGCCATCACCAATCTCACCGAGTCGCCGACGTGATATTGATTTGGTGCGCCATCCTCGCGCGGCCGCAGACTGTAGACAGTGTGTCGGGCCAAGACCTGATACGTCTGTGGTTCTAGGCCGGTCACCTCAAACTTTCCCTCGCTATCGGTAACCGCCGCTTGCAGAACGCGTGTCGAACTGAACGCGCGTACATAAACGACGACGTTTTGAAGCGGCTGGCCGTTTTCGTTTACGACTGTGCCGGTAATGGCTCCCGGTTTTGTTCGCGGTGGATTCGAAGACTGACCCTGCGCAACCGCCGAGGTAGCGGTGAGAAGCAGTAAGACAAAGACTAGAAGCTTAGTCATGAACGTAAGGAAATATGCGCCTCCTTGGAGTGCGCCGACTTGTCGGCGCTTTTTTAACAAAGCGGTACCAAGGTACCGCACTCCAAATCACGGATTGAGTTTTATCGTCACTGTAACTTCACTCACAGAGTTATCAGCAACCGTGACCTGTTGTTTGAAAATCCGATTACTGTCGTTGCGGCCGTTTTCAAACACCGCGATATTGATCTCATAGTTTCCCGCGGCCACTCCTTCAATCAAAAACTTCCCGCGTGAATCTATCTGTGAATCCCCACTCGAATGCGTCACTCGGCGATTCTCATCCAGTGGCGCCAACCAAATCGAGAAGCGTGCATTCGCGGGTAGCTCACCATCTTCCACCTTCACCTGTCCTCGGATTGTGCCTGTCTGCATTTTAGCGATGAGCCGGACGCCCGTGACCTGCTCGCCGTCTTTTATGCTGACGCCGGTCGGTTGTAATAACCCATCGCGTTCGACTCGGTCCAGCGCAATCGGTCTACTTCCGTTAAAACCGAACGAACTCACTGCGACGTGGAGAACACCCGCTGACAACCCTTTAATGGTGAAACTTCCATCGGCCCCAACCTCTCCCATGTGACTTCCAAAGACCTGTCCCGCCCGGGGATCATACATTCCCGTGACGTAAAGCTTTCCAAAACTCGCAAGGGCAGCGGGATTATCGCTTCCTTCCATAACCACCACACCCGACATGCTGGCGCCTTTGACAGTCTTGAGCACCAAACCCGTAACATCGTGATCGACAACCTCAAATGGAACGGGGTCGGCCCGCACCTCCGTGTTTGGGTCAGCCATCATAAAGACGGAATAGGTGCCCGGCATTACCCCCTCAAGCTTGAACTCTCCATTCGCATTTGAAGTAGTTCCAAAACTCGTGGAATGGCCGGCATTCTCTCCAGTACCTTGAGAGATACCGTACCTGATGTTCGGCACAGGCTTGCCGGTCTCGCCGTCGACGATTTTGCCCGTGACTTTGAAGGAAGTAAGCGGCCGGCCCAACATGATGTCGATGTCACGAGCTTCACCACCCTCGATCACTTCAACGGCGGTTGCTTTCGTTTGATCAGTGACTGACGGATAGTAGGTCTGGCGGTACAGTCGCGTAGTTCCGGGCATCCGATTCTCGCCCTGACCAGCGGACACCCTGAACTTCCCCGCGGGCAATCCAAACGCTCTGTATATACCTCGATCATCCGTCCTGGTGTCGTTGTAGTAAGGTATTTGCGAGTATGGCCCTTCTACCGACTCGATACTGACCTCTTCCTCAACCAGCGGCTTGCCCTCAGCGTCGGTGATTTTTCCGGTGATGACGCCTCCCTGGGCCATCGTAAAGTTGATGTCTGTAACGTTGTCACCCTCGTCAACCACGACTGACTTTTGAAATAACTCGTTGTCCCGGACCAGTCCCGGTGCGAGGGGCTTTACTTGGTAGGTCCCGGGGGGTACGTCTGTGATCTGATACTTTCCATTTTGATCGGTGGTGTCACGGAAACGGCGTCGCGTTGGAGCTCCTGAGTCAGAAGCTCTAGCCACCACCACGACGCCTGAGAGAGGTTTTGTCTTAAGCGTGATTTTTCCACTGATCGTTGCAGTTTTTACGGGCGCGACTTGCGACTGCGAACACACCGCGGCGAGAAAGATGAATAGCACACAGAGGATTGTCTTCCGGGCTGAGGAAACCATAGTTGATTCTAAACTGCGGTATCTGGTTTGAGGTAGCGATTAACCAGTCGCGCCAACTCCGACATGTCGATGGGCTTCGCCACGTACTCGTCACAACCTTCAGCAAAAGCTTTCACGCGCGTGTAGGACATTGGATACGCCGTGACAGCAACAATCGGTACATGCTGCTTCTCGGTTTGTTGTCGAATGCGTTGCGTAGCTACGATGCCGTCGATGATTGGGAGATCGAGATCCATCAGAATCAGATCCAAATGTTCGCGACCTGCTATCTCTACTGCTTCCTGACCATTGGCTGCTTCCAACACACTGTAGCCGAGTCCTTCAAGTCCTGCTTTGAGCAGCGTGCGTGTGTCGTCGTAATCTTCGACCACCATGATTGTGCGTGCGGATAATTCGTTCGCCATTTTCTGCAATTCTACGATCTTTATCCACAGATTACATAGATTGTTTAGAATGTGCTTATGAAATCATGTGTTGTGATTATCATACTGCTCACCTGTTTGGCGTGTAATTCGAAGCCAGGCGTAAATAACAGGGCGGCGGGTCCGAACGCGAGTCCTGCATCTGCCAGTGACTTCAGGTCATTATTCTTTGCCGATCAGTCTCTCCAACAAGTCTCAGAATTAGCAAAGCCAGTTGTTCCCGCAGCTCAGAATGATCCGTGGGCGTTGTTCGCGTCTGCGCTGGCTGCGTCTCGCCAGGGTAACGTAGAAAAGGCGAAGACCGAGTTGAAAAAGATACTCGACATACCTAACGGCGAAGCGCGTGTGCAACTCTGGGCATGGAAGGCCTTGCGTGATCTGGGTGAGAAACCTCCAGCCGATATCGCCGACGAGATCCAGGGCGTAGTTTGTGAGCTGCATAATGATGCGGGTGTTGGGACAATTGCGGCGTACGTCGATGGGCGTGCACGGTGGCAGGGCGGAGCAGACAAGAAGATAGTGTGGGATGCAGCCAGTACTGATGCCGAGATCGATCGACTCATCTATGAGTTGTTGACAGCATCTCAGCCACTGATAACGAAAGCTCCTCTCTCCGAAGTTCATAAAACACCCGAACCAGCAGCGGAGCACTTTCGAGTCAGCATTCTGACTTTCGGCGGGATCCGTACCGTCGAAGTCTTCGGTCCGGAGATCGTCGAGGACCATCCGCTAGCGCCGGTACTTGTCAGCAGCGGAAATCTCGTGGAGGCACTGGGCAAGAAAAACCCGAAATAACCGGGACGCTGCGGAACTTTTATTTCATCTTGCGTGTCAAAGGAATGATGATGCGAATATTCCTCAAGCTCGGTGTAGCACTCATTACCTTCACTCTCGGCGTGTCGCTCACGGCGATCTATTGGCTCTACTACGTACCAGACGCGGAACTGCCTGACACCGCAAAAGTCGACGCGCGATATTCCTGCTTTCCCGGCTTGTCCTTGAGAGTTGTGAAATCTGCGTCTCGAACAGAATACTTTCACGTGGCAGACGTAACGAGAGATTTCTGGCCAGGCCGGTACGATTTGTACTCAATCCCCCTGAAAGCGATGCACGAGCTTCCTCTTCCAGCACTCGTAGACGAGGACGAGAGTTACCGTTTCCTTTGGCTCCGAAGTTTTCATCGCCCGGTGATGGTCCATGTGTGGCGCACAGGAGATCGCTATTTCACTGTTATGAAGCGGTTGAAGGGACGAAGCTATGCGCCCGGCACATTTGATTTGTACTGGGCACGTTCACTCTCCGAGAACGACTGGGACGCTTTCATGATGCACCTCGAGCATGCAGCTTACTGGCAAATGCCCGCAACAACTGATGTATTGGCGCAAGATGGAGCTCAGTGGATACTGGAAGGCTATCGTGACGAACGTTATCACGTCGTCGACCGTCAATCTCCCTACGACGGCGCCTATCATGATGCATGTTTGTATCTACTAAGACAGTCAGGCCTGCTCGCAGAAATCCCCGCCGACGAAGTTTATTGAATCAAAGTACCCTGAAAATCAGATCATAATAGGGCAGCGCGGTTCAGCTTCTGGCTTCATCACTTGTCATTCAACACGTTTAGAATTAGTCTAAGCCAAATGAATTCCGAAAACTTGGGACTTACGAAACAGCGCCGAGCTGTCTCCGGGTGATCCGCGAACCTGACTCGCAGCTGACTGCGAAATCACCTGGCTAGTTTCGCAACATAATCAGATGGAAGGAAAGTGAACGATGGAAAGCAACGGAAACAACACCAAGGATTCAAACGGATGTCCTTTCACCGGAGCGTCGAAGGTCCGTATATCGAACCGGCACTGGTGGCCTAATTCCCTTGATTTAAGCAGCCTTCGCGCAAACTCTTCGCTGTCCGATCCGATGGGCGAAGAATTTAGTTATGCGGAAGAGTTTAAAAAACTCGACCTGGATGCCGTAGTAAAAGATCTGCACGCGTTGATGACTGACTCGCAGGACTGGTGGCCGGCCGATTTTGGTCATTATGGCGGACTATTCATTCGCCTGGCCTGGCACAGCGCGGGAACCTACCGTGTTTCTGACGGGCGCGGCGGCGCCGGCGGCGGTCAGCAGCGTTTCGCACCTCTCAACAGTTGGCCCGACAATGCAAACCTCGACAAGGCTCGCCGGCTGTTATGGCCCATCAAACAAAAATACGGTCGTCAAATATCGTGGGCCGACCTCTTTGTTCTGGTCGGAAACGTGGCGCTTGAATCGATGGGCTTTAAGACGTTTGGCTTCGGCGGCGGACGCGCAGACACGTGGGAGCCGCAAGAGCTTTACTGGGGTCCTGAAGGAACGTGGCTCGGCGACGAACGATACAGTGGCGAACGCCAACTTCAGAAACCTCTCGGCGCGGTACAAATGGGACTCATCTACGTCAATCCGGAAGGACCAAACGGCAAGCCCGATCCCGTCGCAGCTGCTCACGATATTCGCGAGACATTTGCACGCATGGCAATGAATGACGAAGAAACCGTGGCGCTAATTGCCGGCGGCCACACGTTCGGCAAAACGCATGGAGCCGGTGATCCTTCGTTTATCGGTGCGGAGCCGGAGGGCGCCCAGATCGAGGACCAGGGACTCGGCTGGAGAAGCAAACATGGTAAGGGCTTCGGCGCCGACACCATCACCGGCGGTCCGGAGGTTATCTGGTCACAGACGCCGACGCAGTGGAGTAACAACTATTTCGAAAACCTTTTCAAGTTTGAATGGGAGTTGGAGAAGAGTCCGGCGGGCGCGCAACAGTGGCGAGCGAAAGACGCCGAGCCGACTGTTCCCGATCCTCACGATCCTTCAGCCAGGCGTGTGCCAAAAATGCTGACCACCGATCTTTCCATGAAAGCTGATCCAGCTTACGAAAAGATCTCGCGGCGCTTTTTAGAGCATCCGGATCAGTTCGCGGATGCGTTTGCGCGCGCGTGGTTCAAGCTCACACACCGTGACATGGGTCCGATCCAACGCTATCTCGGTCCACTCGTGCCGAAGGAAGTATTGATCTGGCAGGATCCGATCCCGTCCCTGAATCATGAACTGATCAACGACGAGGACATCACATCGCTGAAGTCAAAGATCCTCGATTCGGGTTTGACTGTTTCTCAACTCGTGTCGACCGCGTGGGCGTCCGCGTCAACCTTCCGTGGCTCTGACAAGCGTGGTGGTGCGAATGGTGCGCGAATTCGACTCGAGCCGCAGAACAACTGGGAAGTTAACGATCCAGCTCAGCTTGCAACAGTGCTCGAAAAGCTCGAGAGCATTCAAAACGATTTCAACAGTAAGTCTGGTAACAAGCGCGTTTCGCTTGCGGACTTGATCGTGCTCGGCGGATGCGCTGCAGTTGAGAAAGCAGCGAAAGACGGCGGGCAGGACGTAAAGGTTCCTTTCACACCGGGTCGGATGGATGCCACACAGGATCAGACCGACGTGGAGTCGTTCGCCCCGCTCGAACCGACTGCTGATGCCTTCCGCAACTATTACACTGGCGACCAGCTTATGGCGCCGGAAGAGGCGATGGTCGATCGGTCAGAATTGCTGAGGCTGACGGCGCCGGAGATGACCGTGCTAATTGGCGGCCTGCGAGTTCTGGGCGCGAACGCCGGCGGGTCCAAGCACGGCGTCTTCACGAAACGACCCGGGACGTTGACGAATGATTTCTTCGTCAACCTGCTCGACATGCGCACGCGTTGGCAGCCTAACGGTGCTGAGGGCGTGTACGAAGGCCACGATCGCAACACGGACCAGTCGACCTGGACCGGTACGCGTGTCGATCTAATCTTCGGTTCGCATTCCGAGCTTCGGGCGATTGCCGAAGTCTATGCGTGTGCGGATTCGAAGGAGAAGTTCGTGAACGACTTCGTCGCCGCCTGGAACAAGGTGATGAACCTTGATCGCTTCGACCTCGCGTGAGCAGGCATAAGTAGCCACGGAACATACTGTAGGGGCGGCCCTCCGTGGCCGCCCGGCGTCGAATTGATCTCTTTGTCAAAGGACTCGATCGATTGTGTTGCAAAAGATCGAGTTCCACGCCGGGCGGCCACGGAGGGCCGCCCCTACAGTACGTTCCGTGGCCGTTATTGATTAATCGACGAGACCGTTCCAGGACCACTTCGGGATGTGCAAAGCGTCGGGCACATCATCGACTGAGTCGTGATAGCGAGACATCGTGGTCGTGGTTGCCCATGCGAAGTAATCGTGCAGCGCCTTTCTGAGTCGCTCATCTCCGTCAAGCCCCACATCCTCCAGCGCCTGATCGAAACACGCAATCGCTCGCTGGTCCATCTCTTCGTGGGGTCCGTTGCCACTATGAGTCCGCACGACGGACGACTCATCACCGTACTGCTCGGAGTACGTTGATGGCCCGCCGAGTGCCTCCGCCCAGTACGCGGCAAGACGCTCCGTGTGCTGAGGATGGAACCCGTGGCTGAACGCATGGCTCACCACTTCATCCTCCAGCACCCGCGCGTGCCACGCATGCGCCAGTTTCAGCACCGTGTCGAGACCACCCATCGCTTCATAGACGGTTGGCATGTTTGAGTCTCCATTCCGCGGATTTTTACAGCATTTTAACAAAAGAAGCCTGGATCGATGCCAGATCGGGCCAGCGGGTTTGCAACTTGCCTTGTAAATAAGGCATCATAGCCGCCGTTAACCCTTCTCTCGCGCATCGACGGTGATGCGCTCCGCGCACAAAATAATCAGCGCAGGACGTTTTGGATGGTTCGAGAGCAGGCTTGTATCACACACATCGAAGCCGCTCTAGTTGAGAGCATCCGAACCTGATCCTTCGAACGCTACCGTTCGCCGAAGTCAAATCCGTTTCGCAGCTTCTTTTTGTTCCTACGCAAGGAAAGGTATATCTCTACGCGATGGAACTATGAATGGAACCTATGAATTTTTCTCAGTTAGGATTGGCGGACGCTCATTTGCGCGTTTGCGAATCCCTCGGGTACTTAAATCCCACCCCAATTCAAAATAAATGCATCCCCCTCATTCTGAGCGGCAACGACGTGATTGGCTGTGCCGAAACAGGAACAGGCAAAACGGCTGCGTTTCTTCTCCCCATCATTCACAACCTGAGCGCACAAAAGCGCCCCGGCATTCGTGTCCTCGTGCTGGCGCCGACACGCGAACTGGCACTCCAGATCCAAAAGAACTACACCGAGCTAAATCATCTGAAAGCTAATCGCAGCGCTCTCGTTATCGGTGGCGCCAATATCAATTCACAGATCGCAGATTTGCGTCGCAAAGCTACGATCGTGATTGCTACACCCGGCCGCTTGCTCGATCTTACAGAACGTCGCGCAATCGATCTCTCCACTATCGAAGTTCTTGTCCTGGATGAAGCCGATCGCATGCTGGATATGGGTTTTCTTCCGGCAATCAAAAGAATACTCGCAATGTTGCCCGTGAAGCGGCAGACGCTGTTGTTCTCAGCCACGATGTCTTCAACTATTGAAAGTTTGGCTCGCTCAACGATGAGACAGCCGAAGCTGGTTGAAGTGAACCCGCGCGGCCGTGCGGCGCAGATGGTTGAGCAAACTGCCTATTCAGTATCGCTGTCCAATAAGACCGCACTTCTGCTTGATTTGCTCGAGAAAGAGAACGAGAAAGAATCGCTCGCAAAGGTGTTGGTGTTTACGCGTACTCGGCGGGGCTCCGAACGTCTGTCACACATTCTCAAAGCGCGCAATCACAAAGTGAATCGCATTCACGCCGAACGAACCCAGCCACAACGCGAAGCAGCTTTGCGAGACTTTCGCGAAGGCCATACACGCGTGCTGGTCGCTACAGACATTGCAGCGCGTGGGTTAGATGTCGATGCCGTCTCGCATGTCATCAATTATGACGTGCCTGCTGTTCCTGAAGATTACGTACACAGAGTGGGTCGTACGGGCAGAGCGGGTAAGCAGGGTAAGGCCATCACGATCGTCACGCCGGTCGACGAATTGTCGATGAGGGCTATCGAGCGACTGATCGGACAACCGGTAAAACGCGTCGTGCCGGACGGTTTTGGTGGCGTGCAGCCGGTAGTATCCAGCACACGCAAACCTTTCGTGCCTTTCGGGCGAGCCTCCAGGAGCGGGGTACGTTCTTTTAGACCGCAGCGCGGCCGCTGATTTCGCCAGCGTCGCAGTTTTGTAATTTCTGTGTGCAACCGCCCTATTCCCTCGGGGTCTGTGTTTAGATAGACGCAGAGCACACTTGCATAAGGTCAGTACCACCCGCAGAGGGTGCTGACTTTGTCCAGGTCATGTTCTGACTTTGAGGGTGTTCAAGGAAGGTTGTTGATTGAAATTGGAAAATCAAGCTGAAGCCGCAGTGGTGAGAAGATCTGCTGTTAATTGGGGTACAGGCATTTTTCTCATCATTGCGCATCTTGCTGCCGTTGCAGCTCTCTTTTTCTGGAACTGGCCCGCGGTGATTACCGCGATCGTTCTTTACTGGGTAGGTGGAAGCCTTGGTATCGGCATGGGTTGGCACAGGCTGCTCACTCACCGCGGTTACAAAGTCCCGAAAGCGGTTGAATACTTTCTCGTGACTTGCGGGACTGTGGCCCTCGAGGGTGGACCAATTCAATGGGTCGTGACGCACCGCATACACCACGCACACACAGACAAAGCAGGCGATCCGCACACGCCACGCGATGGTGGCTGGTGGGCACACGTTGGCTGGATATTGTTGGGCACAGCACAGAATCACAGCGAGAGCACCTTCGCCCGCTATGCGCCTGATTTGATCAAAGATCGCTACTACCGTTGGCTCAATACGTACTACTATGTTCCTCTATCAGTGTTGAGCGTGCTACTGCTCGTATTCGGCGGTTGGGCCGTATTGCTGTGGGGAGTTTTTCTGCGTCTTACACTGGCTCTTCATTCGACCTGGCTCGTCAATTCAGCCACGCACCTGTGGGGTAGAACCAGATTCCAAACCGGCGACGATTCGCGGAATAGCTGGTGGGTAGCGCTCCTGACATTTGGAGAAGGATGGCACAACAACCATCATGCGCATCCAACATCGGCCCGCCATGGTTTGCGTTGGTACGAAATCGATCTAAACTGGCTCGGCATTCGTGCTCTGCAACTCTTTGGATTAGCTCATAGTATCAAGCGCCTGCGATTCAATCGCACTTCCTCCGCGTGGCAGCTTGTGCGTGGCCCTGTGAGATCCGAACGCTAATGAAGATCCTACTCTATAACCCGGACAACGGTGTGACACGGAACTTCATGCCTCACCTCTGGATGTTTCTCCTGCAAGCTCTCACACCACCAGGCCATGAGGTATTACTTATAGACGGCAACGCGCGCGCGATGAATGAGGAAGACCTCGTACGTTTCGTTCGCGAACAAGATGTCAAACTTGTCGGTATCGGCGCGATGACGAGGATGATAGCCAAGGCCTATCGCATGGCTGATGCAATTCGTGCTGCGGGTGTGCCGGTTGTAATGGGTGGACCTCACGTGACTGAAGTTCCGGACGAGGCGCTCGGACGGGATGGTGGACCGCGTCATGCGGACGCTGTGGCTCTTGGTGAGGCCGACGAAACCTGGCCGGAAATAGTCAAGGATGCCGCCGCCGGCGGACTTAAGGAAATCTATGCGCCATTAGACGACAACGGTAAGGATCGTAAACCGAGCCTGCAACCGTATCCCTCAATTCCCTGGCGAACAATGGATCTGGACCAGTTCAACCTGATTCCGAAATTCGTCGCCCCAGTGCTCAGACGACATGGAACCGGCTGGGGAACGTTTCGACTGATTCCGATCGAATCCGGTCGAGGCTGTCCGTACGGCTGCGAGTTCTGTACTGTGACTGGCTTCTTCGGCGACTCAATAAGATTCCGTTCAAACGAAAGCGTTGTTAACGAGTTGCTGCAACTGAAGGCTCGCGCGGCGAGTGAGCGCGGGCAAATTGCCGTCTTCTTCATCGACGACAACTTCGCTATCAATATCAAGCGCACGAAATCATTGTTGCGCGACATCATCGCTGCCGGCGCCCAAATGAATTGGATTGCGCAGATCAGCGCTAATCTCTTGCGCGACGAGGAACTCGTCGATCTGATAGCGGCCTCAGGAGGCAAGTGGATCTTCATCGGGATGGAGTCAATCGACCCTACGAATCTCGCTGACGTAAACAAGGGCTTCAATAAACCAGCCGAGTACGCCGCAGTCCTGGACAGACTTGCCAGGCGGCACATTCATGCGATTACTTCATTTATCTTTGGGATGGATAACGACACAGCGGGCACGGCAGAGCGGACGCTTCAGCAAATTCGTAGCTGGCCGCCCGGATTGCCTGTCTTTGGAACTCTAACTCCCTTCCCCTCTACTCCGCTTTACAAGAGACTCGAAGTTGCCGGGCGGCTCACCCGGCCCAAGCACTGGCTGGACTTCCGGGCCTTCACGATGGCCCATACGCCTTTGAAGATGAGCATCGAACAGACTCAAACAGAGGTTCATCACGCATGGTCGCATTCCTACAGCCCCGCGGGCATCGCCAGCGCCATTAATTCGATCAGTGACCAGCCCGTCGGACAACGCGCAACCATACTGATCGCTCGCCTTTGTTTTCGTGGTATCTACTTCCCACAGATGGGTAAATGGGCCTGGACGAAGTTGATCGCCCAGAACTGGCAGACGATCTACAGTCTCGCAAAAGAAGGCATGGTCACCCGCCGCACGGTACGAAAGGCCCGCAAGGTTCGAGCGATCCCATCGTCGGCGGTCTAACAAACGCCCGAATCACTGCCTGGGAGTGGAGCTCTTCAGATTATCAGCTATTTTTTTTAGAGTTGTGCTGAACGTTATGATGTCGGCGAGATCCTGACTGGCCTGCGTGGCTGATTCAACTTCCATCACGTTCCCTTCTTTAAACATCGGGTTTTTGACAAAGCTCATGATCGAACGATCCATGAGAAGCAGCGCAGACTTAAACTCCTTCGCTCCGGAAACGGTGAGATCTTTCCTTTTCACGTCCTTCGCGTCCGGCAATGACAGATTGTTCTTCAGCCGAATCGCCTTCGTATTAATCTGCGCAATCGCAGTTGACGCTCGGTCGTAATCGATTGCCTCTGTTGCGTACACCTCGGCCATCATCTTGTTATTAATATTTTGTATAGACTTGAAGTCATCACGGTTTTGTTTGAGCAGCAAAGCCCGCGCGGGGTCTGAATCATCTCGTGCGGAATTCTTATTCTCGCGTTCCTTATTCATTAACTCGCGGTACGTCTCATCATTGATCGTGCGCCGAGTGGCCTCAGGGTTTGGACGGCTGCCCGCTCGCTGCGCTGAGACCGCAACTACAAAAGCCGGAATGAGAGCTATCAACCAGACTCCCCTAAGCGTGCGTGAGTTGTTCATAGACACCCCCGGAACCATCTCTCCTGATCTTACTTTTATCCACAGATTACACCGATTGCAAAAGAAAAGGGAGGTAGCGCTCGCTACCTCCCGCGAAACTCAAGCCAGGTCGACTAGAAGTTAAACCGCAGTGCCATTTGGATGACGCGCGGATTACTGCTTAACACCGTGCTGGGGTTGAGAAAATCGGTCGTCAATGGTGCGATCTGGTTCAGGGTTGTCAGGCCCGTAGTTCCAACCGGGTCGACGGTGTTAACCGAGCCCGGAACATACTGCGGATGGTTAAATGCGTTGAAGAAGTCAGCACGCACCTGAATGGACTTCGACTCACCAAACCGGAAATTCTTGAATACCGAGATGTCGAAGTTATTGATCGGCGCCAACAGGAATGTGTTGCGACCGATGTTCGAGATGGCTCCGTTACCGGCCTGGATGTACTTCGCATTTGCATTGTTCGCGGCGTAGCCGATGGTTCGGGAAGCCGCCGACGTTGTGCAACTACCGTCGGGATTGAATGAGGGGCAAGTTCGAACCAGAGCCCTCACAGTGCTCCCAATTCCTTCGGTGCCGCCTGGGTTCAGAATCCCGCGATCGCCGGCACTATCCCCGTTCTGGTTCGCATCGGTACCACTGCGAATCGTGATTCGCTCGCCGGTTTCGTATGTGTACGTCCCAGCGATGTTAAAACCACTCAGCGCTGTCTTGGCCCAGCCCTCGCTGTTCTTTCCCCACGGCAATTCGTAGATCCACGAGGTTACAAACCGATGGCGATGGTCCAAAGCTGAATTCGCACGCTCTGGGCGCAAGTCCTGAAAGTCCTGAACGCGACGCGGCGACAGCACGGTCGAAAAGACTTCAGCCGTCGTGTCATCGATCAAGTGGCTGAACGTGTAAGCACTCGTCATCTGGAAGCCGTTCGAAAAACGTTTTGTTACCTCGGCCGAGCCTCCATGGTAGGTGGAATTCCCGTTGGACAGGAACGCCACTATGTTCGAGGCAAAACCGGCTGCTGTGAATGCCGGAATTCTCCCAGGGCGTGCCTGAATCTGGGCCAGATTGAGCGTGCTTGCCGGCAGCGCATCAATCTGTGCCTGTGTGGGTGCATTGCTGATGTAGGTCGGCAATCCCGACAGGCCAAACTGGGGTGCAACTTTGGGAAGAACGTTGATGCGGTTCTGAGTGATGAGATGAACGCCCCTGGTGCCGACATAACGCATCTCAAAGGCCCAGTCGTGCCTGAACTGCCGCTGATAGCTTAGAGTCCAGGTCAGCGCATACGGTACTTCCTGATCAGGAATCCACGAGGTAGTCACGGCGCGCGCTTCGGCTGCGGTGCCAGTAGGCGCGGCGCCTCCGGGTATGCCACCTGCTGCCAGAAAGCCGGTGGTGTGGCAGAACGCTTTCGTCGGATCCGGGCAGTCACGGGTTTGCTGCAACTGCGGCGGTGATGACAAGATCCACAAGTTGTCAAAGATGTAATCGTATCCCATCGAAAAACCGGCACGAATCGAACTCTTCCCGCCGGAACCAAATACCCGACCGAGTAAGCCTTCGTTGTAATCCGGTGACCATGCGAGACCAACCTTCGGAGCGAAGTTCTTAGTTTGAGCCTTGGGTACGTCAAAAACTATCAAGCCAGGTACCGACGAGATCGAATTCAGCGCCTGATCCTTAGAACCTTTTGACATCTCCTGATAGGAATAGCTCACGCCCAAATTGAGCGTAACGTTAGGCCGGATTCGCCAATCATCCTGCGCGAAGGCATACAGAATTTTCTGGTCGCCGTAGTATGTGCCACCACCGGCGTTTCGTTCTCCAAACACGGGGACGATATCGCGCAGAAAATCCTCGGTGTTGATGTATTCATAATCACCGCGCTCGCGCTGAACGAAGTGCTGCGGCGAAATGATCTTGCGGAAGTCGCCGCCGAACTTGAACGAATGTACTCCCCGCGAATAAGTGACATTGTCGACAACCTGATAATTGTTCTCAATGCCGAACTGCGGAGCGTTTCCATCCGGGCCAATGTTTATGCCCAGGTCGTCCAGATTGATGTTCGGGAACGAATCAAGTCCCGGGTACGTGAAGTCCGGAACTTTGAAGTTGTAAGAAGACCGACGAAACGCGAGTCGAGTCTCGTTAATTAAACTCTGCGAGAAGTTGTGAATCAGGGTGTAAGAGAAAAGGCGCTGCTTCAGCGGTAAGGTGGTATAGAAAATGGGCAGGTTAGCCGCATTGTCAACCGTCGCACCGTTGGTCATTCCAAAGCGCCAGTGATGATTCGTTGTCGAGCTTTGATTCAGGTCGAGGTTAATAACCGCATGGTTCTGTTTGAAGTAGTTCGGCGAAGGGACAGTCACATTTCCGAGCGCCAACGAGCGACCACCCACCTGCACACACTCAACTTGTGAGGTAGGTACGCAGCTTGACGACTGAACATCAGCCACAGGAGCAACCGGTACAAACTGATTGAAGACTGCTCTGTTGGTAGCCGAAAGCCCTGCAATTGAATTGATGATGGCAAAGCCTTCGGCGGTCGGCGTTACGATGCCGCCAGCACCGGCGGCACTACCGCGTTGTAAACGCTCGTAGGAAGTAAAGAAAAACAGCTTGTTTTTTAGGCTCTTAAATGCCGGGGGTTTACCCTCGCCAAACATTGGCGCGAACACCGGCCCTCCGAGGTTAAAGCCGCCGCGGAAGAAGTCGCTACGCGGCATGAAATTGGGAGAATTCGAATCGCGATTAACGCTGGCGTTCTTCTGGATAGTATCCAGCGCATTGAGATAGCGATTACGCCAGAAGGTATATCCAGTGCCGTGAAAATCATTCGTGCCTGATTTCGTAACGGTAATAAAGTTTCCGCCATTGGAACGCGCAAACTCGGCAGAGAACTGATTTTGCAAGAGAGTGAACTCCGCAACTTCCTCCGGCGAGATGTAACTCTGCGGACCAGTTACGGCTTTGTCATTGTTATCTACACCGTCAACTACGAAATTGTTATCGCGTGGGCGTTGGCCGCCGACTGAGCCGCCAGTACCAACCCCGACGCCTCCCGAACTCGTAACGCCCGCGGATAGCAACGCGAGATTGTTGACCCCCGCAGTGCTCCCGGCTGGACCAGCAGTGGTCTGGGCCAACTCAACCACCTGACGGTCACTAAATGCCTTCGACAAGTTTGCGGTTGTAGTTTCAACCAGTTCTACACCGCCGGCGGTAATTGTTACCGACTCGGTGATGGCGCCGGTTTGCAACTCTACGGTTAAATCTGTTGCTTGATTCAGTTGAACTCTTACATCAGTGAGCTCGGCCTTTTTGAAGTTTGTAGCTTCGACCGTCACTGTGTAGTCGTTCCCAATCAGTAAATTATCGAATTGGAACGTTCCCGAGCCTGATGTTTGCCCGGTGTGCGTTTCGTTGTTTGATTTCTTAACGATAGTAACTTTGGCACCAGTAACAATTGCCCCATTAGGATCATTAACAATTCCTTTGACTGTGCCCGTGGTTACCTGAGCTCGTGCCGACCCGGCAATGAGACTCAGAGACAGCGTAAGGCCCAACGTAAAGATCCTTTTCATCTCTCGTTTCCTTTCGAATGTCCATCACTTGAGGGAGGTCCAAATTGAACGCATGAAAGCAGCCAACGAGGCTCGGACCCATAAACGTCGTCAGCTAATGATTGTTAATCGGCGTCTTTTGCGGCAGCGTCCTCGCCTGAGGTTAAGTAAAGCGGCGGTCGCAAAACGGATCGAGGTTGGATTCTCTTGAGGCAATGACGATGCCATGTGGAATCGTGAGTCTGATATGGCTAAAAACGTCCGGTTTTCCCGTTATTGGCAACAGCGCAAATCCGAAATTCTGGCGTAAACTCCGAATTTCCGAATATTTAAGTCGTTGGTCTATGCCTTTTGTGCTTTTTGACGGGGTCTTAACGGTTGAATTTGAACGGTGGGTTTTTCGCCAAGAACGTGCTGCCGGTAAAGACGGGCCATCTCTTCACGCGCTGTCTTCGGGATATTCATGGAGTCGAGATCGGTCTGGGCGGGCGCATCAACTGCGTGTGCGTCGAGCGCGAGAGAATGCTCGGTTGACGGCAGCGGCACGCTCTTGCCGGCCGCAAAAATCTCATGACGACCGTAGGTTTCATACCACTTCGCGAGAGTCGCCGTGAGGTGCATTTTTTCGACGATTTGGCGCCAGCCGACTCCCGTGTTGTAGGCGCAGAACGAGATCTCGCCTTCCTGAGTTGCGTAAGGAATGATGCACATCTCAGTGCGCCGGAAATCGTAATTGAACAAGTCCTGGAACCACATACCAGCGATGAAGAGAAAGTTCCAGCGGTCTGTTTTGCGCCGGGCAATCCGCTGTGTGGCCGTTTCGATTCGCACCACCTCATTCATTTGCTTTCCGCTTCCGCCAAACTTCTTTTTGAACTTCCCGAGCAGATCGACGAGCCGGAAATCTTTGGGTGCCTGCAACGGATCGTAGTTTCGCAACAGGGCGAGCGTCATGCCGGCGATCGAGAGCAACGGTCCACGAGCGGCATCGTTAATCTTTTGAAGGTCCCTGGCGAATTGTTCCGCGCGAAGGAATGCCGTCATCGGCACGGCTTCTTTAGTGAACTTATCGACCATCACTGCCATGCCGGTGCCGCAGTTTGGATGACAGCCGCACGCAAGTTGTCCCCACTGCGATTCAGGCCCATGCACCAGATCGGCCCAATCCGAGAACGTCGACATGAAGGAAATCGGAAACCAGTCTCGCACCGGCTCGCCGATGCCGGTCTGTTGTTTGACGTCGTGGGCCAGGTGCGACAACGTGTAGCGCTGCGCGTGCCGGCGCTCCTCGGAAATCGCTTCGTCGCGACCTGAGAATGAGACAGGTTGAAACGCAAGGAGGGTAATCTTCTTCGGGTTATCAAGCGCAAATTGAATCACCCGCCCGACTTGTTCGTTGTTGACGCCGTTTACAATCGTGATCACCGGCACAATGCCAATTCCGGCATTGAACAGGTTCTCAATGGCCTGGAGTTTGACGTCGAATAAGTTGCCGACGCCGCGATGGGAATTTGGACCATTGCCGATGCCGTCGAACTGTAGATACGCATAACGTAGACCGGCTTCAGCGGCCGTGCGTGCCAGGTCACGACGTTTTGCGAACTCAATTCCATTGGTCGCGACCTGTATAACTTTATAGCCGGCCTGACGCGCGTACCGTATGGCATCGATGAAATGAGGTGAAAGGGTCGGCTCACCACCTGAGAACTGAACGGATAACTGGCGCCGCGGTCTAATGGAAATCGCGTTGTCGAGTAACTGCTGGATGTCGCCCCAACTCAACTCGTGTACAAAACCGATTTGATTAGCGTCCATGAAGCAAGGGTCGCACATCATGTTGCAGCGGTTCGTCAGATCGATCGTCAAGACCGCGCCGCGACCGTACTGGATCGAGCTGCTGCCATGATTGTGAAGCTCGTCGTCACGATGTGCTTTGATGTCGCGTCCTGGAAACGACTCTTCCAGATGGCGCGAGAACTCTGGATCGATAGACACGACATCCTCGAAGTGGCCATGCGTCTTGCAGTCCTTGACCATCAGGATGCGGCCTTCACGTTCGATGATGGTGGCTTTGATCTCGCCGACTTTGTCGGTTTGCAGCACGCTCAGGTCTTTCTTCCCATCAAGAATTTCCTCTCGCGCCTCGCGCACGCACACCGGGCAGAGCGAATCGGTTTGACGAGGCCATCCGAGTGGCGGCTTGGTTTTCTGCCAGGATTTCAGCAGTGGCTTGTCAGACCAGCGTGGCGTGAACGAAGGGTTAGGTCGAATCCGATTGATATGACTGAAGGCAAACCAGGCGGCGTTCGCACCAACAGTCAATCCCTTCTCAACATATTTGCCGTAGGCGTGCATAATCTGCGTTAGTGTAAAGCGCGAGGTCAGGCGCTATTCTACGCTTGAATCAGTCTTTTTCAATATGTTTCTCTGTGTTACCTCTGTGTTCTCTGCGTCTCTGTGGTTGTTGTATCGTGCATTCCTATAACCACAGAGTCACAGAGAACACTGAGGTGGCACAGAGAAATCTGAAATAGGACCTTCCAGAATGGACGACCGAGTTGTAGCCATCATTCCCGCTCGCATGGGCTCATCACGATTTCCAGGTAAGCCGCTGGCACAGTTGCTGGGGCGACCAATGATCGAGCATGTGCTCAGACGCGCTGAGATGTGTACACAACTGAACGCCGTATATGTTGCTACGTGCGACGAAGAGATCAGGAGAGGTGTAGAAGGATTGGGCGGCCGCGTGATAATGACTTCACCAACTCACGAACGCGCAACTGATCGAGTTGCCGAGGCGGCGAAGCAAATCGAGGCCGATATCATCGTGATGATACAAGGCGACGAGCCGATGATAACTCCCGCGATGATCGCTGCGTCTGTCACTCCTCTACAGGATCGATCTGTCGGGTGCGTAAATCTGGTCCATCGTATTACGAAGCGGCATGATTACTTCGATCCGAATACCATCAAAGTAGTGATGGACGTAAACGGGGATGCACTCTATTTTTCACGCGCGCCGATTCCCGCGCTCGAGTTTAGTGAAACCGATCGATTGCCAGTGTTCAAGCAGGTCTGTGTCATTCCCTTCCGGCGTGAATTCCTGCGTGAGTTCACGCGCCTGCCGTCAACGCCGCTCGAACGCGCAGAGTCGATAGATATGCTTCGACTCATAGAACACGGACGGCGCGTGCGCCTCGTGGAAACGACCGTAGAAACTCACGCGGTCGACACGCCTGAAGACCTGCGACTGGTCGAGACCCTCATGGAGACCGTATGACTTGGCGAGTCTTGATCAGCGCCCCCAAATTCCTTTCGGTAGTTGAAGAGTTTCGTGCGCGACTGGAGTCTGCAGGTATTGAGATTGTTACAGTGCCAGTTCGCGAACGGTTAAGCGAGAGTGAGCTGCTCGACGTAGTGGAGACTATCGACGGTGCGATTTCTGGGGACGATCGCTTTACAGAGAAAGTATTGCGTGCGGCACCGCGTTTGAAAGTTATTTCAAAATGGGGCACAGGCATCGATTCGATCGACACCGTCGAGGCGGCAAAACTCGGAATCCGTGTTTGCTATACACCCAACGCTTTCACAGATGCGGTCGCCGACACGACGCTCGGCTACGTTCTCAGCATCGCCCGCGGTTTGCCGTGGATGGATCAAGACGTGCGCCGCGGTTTATGGCTCAAACCGGATCTGATTTCGTTGCGAGAGTGCACCCTCGGGATAGTGGGCGTCGGAAATATCGGCAAAGCGGTGGTGCGCCGGGCACGTGCATTCGGAACGAAGGTGATCGGTACGGATCCGGTGGCGATGGACTCTTCGTTTCTCACCGAAACAGGGCTTGTCATGACGTCACTCGGCTCGTTGCTCGAGCAAGCCGACTTCGTGTCGCTACATTGCGACCTCAACCCCACATCCTTCCATCTCATTGGAGGCAACGAACTGAAGGCAATGAAATCATCGGCCTGCTTGATCAATACAGCGCGTGGTCCAATCGTCCACGAAGCAGCTCTGGTTGAAGCGCTACGCGAGAAGTGGATCGCCGGCGCTGCGCTCGACGTCTTTGAAGTTGAGCCGCTACCCGCTGACAGTCCACTTCGCGAGTTTCCAAACTGTATGCTGGCGACTCACAACGCCAACAATAGCCTGCAGGCAGTGAAACGCGTTCACGAATCCACGGTTGCGAATCTCCTGAACGCATTACAAGCGACGCAATGACGAGCAGCAGTAAAGAGCTCTATCTCGGCGTCAGGAACATGCTGCTGTGTGATGAGGCCGAAGTGGTCCACGGTATCGCCGGCTACGTAGTTTCGCAGCACTGGGCTTTGCGTGTGCTCTCGAACTTGATTGAACGCACGCGCAATACTCCGGTGCCCGGCTTCATCGGATTGATAGGTTGGACCAGAAGTTTTCTCTCGGTGAGTTCAAGCCACGGCCAGAAGGGGGCGGTCTGGATCGCGCGTCTAAGTAATGAACGCCGCGCTATCGAGAAAATATTGGCATTTGCCGGCGACTTACCGTGGGTAGAACTCAAATCTGATTTCCATCCTGACGCCGCAGCTCTACGGGCGCTCACCAAGAATTTCTCGCCGCGTCGTATCTTCAAGCTAGTGCGAAAACTGAGACGCTACGAATTCTTCAGGGCTTTGCGTGTTGTCGAGTTTGTCGCTTACTACACCCGTTTCCTCGAAATCTTTGAGAACAACCAATTCGATCTGGCAGTCATGTCCAGTCATAGCAACCCGCACGGTTTGGCATTCAATCTCGTTGCGCGAAAGTGTGGCGTGCCGGTCGTTTTGATCACGCATGGCATGCCGATACGTCCAGTCGCGCGGCTTTCGTATGATCTGGCGGTGGTCCATTGTGAGGCGGCAAGAAAGATATATGAAGAAGAAGGCTGCCGGATGGATCACGTGCTCACTCATGGACGGCTGCAGGACTACGTCTCGATGCCGAGCGAACTGCCCGCGCAGCATACTGTCGGAATCTTTCTCTGCAAGGACGTGAATGAGAAACGGCTGCAAGCATTGGTGACGCAATTGTTATCCGAGGCAAACGTTTCGGGTATTCGCCTTCGCCCTCATCCTAAGAATCTCTGGGTAGGCCTTGAGGACTGGGTCGCAAGCCAACGCGATCGTCGTCTGGCTCTTTGTTCGGGCGCATCAGTCTTCGAGGATGTTAAGTCTGTCGACCTGGTGCTCGCCGGGAATTCGAGTGTCCTTATCGATGCTGTTATAGCTGGTCGTCCCAGCGGCTACATCGCAGACCTGGATCATGGTCCATACGATCTCCATCGCTTTGTCGCGCGCGACTTGATCTATCCCATGCCGGACGAGTCCTCCAGCTTTCGCTGGTATCCGGATTCAATGCTGCGCTTCTACCAGCGCCCGGCCTGGCCAAACGTCCTCCGCAATTTCGCGAACATCGATGAAGATGAAAACACCGTCGGCTTGCGAGTGGCCGCCAAGCTGGGCCAGCTCGCAGCTGATTAAACCAGTAGCTCGTCTTCGATTGCGGCAACCTGCGCGTCAACCATGCCAAAGCAGTTCAACTCACCGCAGCAAGTGAAGGCGATGTGCTTTACATGATTGGCAAGTAATTTCGGTTCGAATGAATTCTCAAGGGTTGACATGAGAACGAGCAGTGCCGCCGATCTGGGTTCCGGCTGACTGCCAGCCTGGCAGATCATTGCTGCGAGTCGTTCGAGTTTTTCTTCGGTCGAAATCTCATCATTAGCTTCCAGCATGCACGACTCATGGATAATCGGTTCACCGGCATCGGCGCGGCGCACGAGTTCTGAAAGCCCGCAAGTATCATTTGTTGCGAGGGCGTAACGGATAAAGGCGCGGTCGCTTGCGTCGATGGTCGTGTCGTTGATAAGCGACTGCGCCCGACGTTTGACAGCATCGCTGAGTGTTTGGTTTGTGGTTGAGTTAGTTGCGTGAGGTGTTGCCTGGCGCTCGGGTGCGCTACTACTATGCGTACTCATAACTGTTAGCATTTCACGGAAGGTTAATGGTTTAGGGCTGATCTTGTGTCGTAAGCACAAGGTCGGCCCGCTGCATTTTAAAGAGGGGTGGCGGCACTCTAGCGGTCAGATTTTCGTCTGTCAATGAGAAAGTTATCTAGCTCGATGGCTCAACGATCCAACCATCCTTCCCGTCTGAATTTGCTAATACAAACTCTGGCGGTAGACCAGTGGCACCATCCAAAACACATCCGCGCGCTGCAGTCTGAAAAACCACACGCCCCATGCATTTGCCGTCGCTCGTCCGCCAGAACCCGACAACGTTTTGACGTTCACAGACCGCAAGAATTTTTCCGCTGGAGCTAAAGGCAGCACCGCGATAGTCGGTCGTATGCGACAATAGTCGATCAATTGTGTCGCCCCGGAAGTCACGCAATGGTATACCCTGAGCTGAGTTGCCAATGCGGATCGATGCGATTTCCACCTCGTCAAAGTTTCCCGAAATCACAGCAAGTTGCTTTCCGTTTTTACTGAGAGCCATCGCTCGTAATATTGTTTTCGCCGAAAAAAGATCAGTTGTATCGTGCATTCTTTGGTGTAGTAATACCTGCTGTGTTGCCTCGACCCTAACTTCAATGTCAAGGATCTCGACCTCACCACCTGCTGCATATGATGTCGTCAACGTACTTTTAAGTCCATCGGCAAGTTCCCAATCTCTCCAATCCCCACGATTCCATCCGTTACGGTCAAGGGATACATAACCAAGATCGGCGCCCAAATCTAACCTATTACTTAGTTCCAATAGCCATGAGGTGAGCGTTTGACTCGTTGGCTGTTGATCCGTCGGACTAGGTTGCGCTAGCGCCTGCACCTCCAAAGTCTTTGGAGTAATGGCAATGAAACGACCGTCAACGAGGACAATGAGAAGTATTTCTTTATCACCACTAGCACACCAGATCCCGCCGTTTATATTTATGTAATGCGGGTTCACTTCAAAACGGCTTTCAGAAAGATCCGCATCACGAAGAGTCGAATCAGTGAAAGTTACTCCGCGAAAACTGGCACCCCGAAATGAGGCTTGATCAAACGATACTCGGCCCAAAGTGCCTATGGACCACGATGAGCGGGAGAGATCGGCGTTGCTCAGGTTACAGTTGCGCAAATCACAATGTCTTACTATCGCTCCAGCCAAGTCAGCCCCATATAGATTTCCCGAAAATGCCGCAACCCCCAACGCTCGACCTGCAGTGCTGCTCTCAATCTCATTGAATGAAGTTTGGTTCTTGACGAAATGTAATAGAGTGCTCTGTCCACACATCAAGAAGATAAATTCACGAGTCGCGTTATCGAGTACGACTTGCGCCCATGTCTTTCCGAGCTCTTCGGTTGATTCCTTAGCGAAGCGTGCGAGGGGCGCAAGAACTTGTCCTTCGCCGCCGGTCGCACGGAAATAGACCGACCATCGCTGCTCGGCAGGTTCAAGATTTCTATTGACGTTTGCGTGTTTCGCGGCTGCTTCAACATACTCCTCTTTAAGTGCTCCAATCGCAGCCGCCAATTTGTACGCCGAGAAAAACTCAATGAGAGATTTGTGCGCCGGCCGGTAATATCCGTCATCGTCGCGAACGAGCATTGTTTGCGAGAGCAGATCGTGGCGCCAGTGATCTTCCTCTGCCGTTGCCACGCGCGGTCCAAAGTACTCACGAATTCGATCCGGAATCTGCTTGTAATTGATCTTCAATTCCCGGGTCGATAGCATTTCCCATGAGATCTCGCACATGAAAAATATCTTGTCTGCCATCGACGTAAAGGTGCGCCCGAGACTTATGTCGCTCTCCATCTTGCGCTGTACAGCCTCGTAATAAACCTTCGCAAGATCCGCGTTCTCTGCTTCGAGGCCAGGCATCGCTTCAATCAAGAGATCGACCATCACGGGCCGCCGGCCAAGATCAATGAGTCTCTGATCCGACAGAACTGCGTTGATCAGCTTTTCATCTTTTGAACGCCGCCGAAGCACTGTTCTGAGTCGCGCTTCATCGAACATCTCGAGCGACGCAACCTGGAAGCGTGTGGTTTCGAATAACTCATTCATCGAGCTGCCGCGCAGATTACCGCTCAAAACTTCGCGCGCTTGTTTAGCAAACTGAAAATACTCGGTACGGCAGGTCAGAATGGCCTTGGAGCCGGGGCCGAGGACCGACGCCAGTGACCAGAAGTTATCAACCATCTTCTGCTGATCCACGCGCGCCGCCATCTCGTCAAAGCCGTCGAAGATAAATAGCAATTTCCCCATACGGTTGAGAGTCTCAAGAACAGCGAAACTGCGGATGTTGATTTGATGCTCTCGAAACACGAACTCGGTCAACAACGCGCTAACGTCTTTGAATCCGCGGGCATATTCACGGAGCCGGATCAGAAGTGGCACTCGCGGCCTCCTCAGGCCACGTTTTTGAGCCTCTCGATACTTGGCAACCATGTCGTGGGCATACTTGAAGGCAAACCATGATTTACCGGCTCCGAACTCTCCCAGTAAGCTCAGATGTTCTCCGTCAGTATCTTCCATCCACTGATCTACATAGTTGGAAATGTTGTCGTGGGTACTGTTTGATCGAAGAGTGCCGGAGGCGTCAATTTCGTTGACTGTGACAGCTAAGGGAACGTAAAAACGATCGATGTCGGCGGCTTGAACCTCGGCGTCTAACCACTCGAAATAGCGATCAAAGTCGACGTCCTCCTCGATAAGCTCATCAAGCGTATACAAGAGAACATTGTCGTGAGCCTTAGCTGCTTCACTCGCCGCCGGACTGACACGGCGTTCAGAAACTAACCAAACTTCGTCCAAAGACCTTTCTTTAGCGGCCCCATGGGCCATGTCGACGTCGGGACTCTGAATCTCACGAGTTATGGCCCTGACCAGCGTCCGCGTGAATTGCTTCCGGCGTGCGGGAATGCGAACGATTAGATCTGTATAGTCGGGCCCGGTTTCGGGTTCCACGTCGAGGGGATACTCGAGTGCCTCAAACCACTGTTGCAGTTGCCACGCAAATAAGTCAGACGGATTACCGCTGGGTAGAGACGGAGTCGTACTGGCAGCTAACCGTTTCAGGCTGTCTTCAATTTTTCCCGTTCGCCGCGAAGACTCGGGCGATGCTAAGCGTTCGGCAGAAAGGCGCCGGTACTCTCTCACAAGCCATCGCTGAACATCCTTAGCGACTTTCTCGGAAAGATCGACCGCATTCTGAAACTTGCTCCCGCTCGGCACTCCGCGAGGTCCCGACAGCTTATCAATGAAGCGCTGTAACTTTTCGTCCGTAGTAGATCTGCCAAGTCGTTCATACACCAGGCACGGCTTATTTAATCTTCGTGCCTTGTCGTATTCGCGCTCCGTAATCTCCCCATAGGATCGGCCAATCACCAACACAAAAATATCCGTCCGCTCTACTTCGAGCAGCGATAATGTCTCGGGATCTTCCGGGCGCGCGCCTAGTTCAGCCTCGTAAACAAATGCGTCGATCCCGAGACTCTGAAGCTTTTGATGCAGGATGGCACGGAGATCCTCGAGTTCCTGCATTCGCGAGCTGATGAAGACGTGAAGCTGGTCGCTTTGAGGTTGTAGGAGTTCTCTTTCGTTCATTTCAAGACTCGTGAGATAGATTCACTCATTACTTAGCATCCAGCCAGAAAACTGTTTCACTGTGCCGCAAGTTGGCCCACCATCTTTGCCTGTGCCTGGCACACGTGCCTCAATTAGGAGAGACGAATCAGACGCTTGTTCAATCATCGGCCAGGTTATGCCTGCAAGCGGAATCTTTAATCGACGGCTCCACGGTGTGTTTGTCTGTCCGGCGTAGGTACCAATGTCGAGATAGATGAAACGATTACTCGCAGGACCTTGTGCAAAGGAGCCGAGAAAATTCGGTTGTCCGCTTTTACCTTCTCTGACGCGAATTGGGAATTCGAATCGCAGATCCTGTTTCGTATATCTCTGTTTCTGAACAGTCTTGTAATCGTTGCCGTGACCTTCCTGGATACCGAAATCGACATCACCTGGTGGTCTCTCGACGATCACACGAAGAGTTACCTTTCGTTCCATGGAACTCAGCATACACCAACAGCAATTAAGCCGAGATACAACTTTTTACAATCTGATTACAGTCTGTGGAGACTTGGAGGTTCAAACACCATAGGCTCTCAAGTACTGATTGAAAGTTGTCAACCGAAAGGAACGAACAATGTCAAAACTTTTGCCGGCAGTCTTGATCTGTCTTGTGATGGCGTTGGGGTGCGGAACGGCAGCGGCTCAGACTGCTGCGCCATCGGATGCGCAGAAAGCGTTCGACCAGATGAAAACGCTCGCGGGTTCGTGGCACGGTACGATCATGGGTATTCCGATCGACGTGACAATCCGCCTCGCATCCAGTGGTACTGCGATTCTGCATGAGGGTAATACAGATGGAGGGCGCCTACCAAACCATGAGATCACGATGTTCTACGTGGAGGGCGATCGTTTGCTCGCGACCCATTATTGTGATGGCGGAAACCGGGCTCGCTTTGAAGGAAAGCTTTCGCCGGATGGAAAGACGAGCGAGTTCAATTTTCTCGACGTCACCGGAAACACGAAGGGAGGATTGGTGAAGCGCATGGCCTTCACGATCATTGACTCGAACAAGCACCTCGTAGAATTCACCTTCATTAAGCCGGACGGTAAGCCGATCGAGTTGCGCGGCGAATTCGAACGCACAAAGTGACAAGTAGACAAAGCCATCCACAGATTACACAGATTAAAAGAAGCATCTGTGTAATCTGTGGATTAGCGAAGGCTCATTAGGTAAATCTCGTAGTTGCCGTCGCGATTGCTCTGGAACGCGAGCTTGGTGCCGTCGGGAGAGATTGCCGGTTGGGTATCGATCTTTGGTCCGGCGGTCAGACGCCTCCGATTCCCACTATCTAAATCGATCTGAAAGATATTTGACACGCCAAGATTATCAACAGCAACCGCGATGCTTGCGCCATCAGCCGACCAACACGGCCAGAACGCACTTAGTGGATCTTTTGCGACCGTCCTGACGTTACTGCCATCCGGATTCGCAATAAGCACTGGCGACTGGTGAAGAAGACTCAAACTGATAAAAGCGACTTTGCTTCCGTCCGGAGACGTCACAGACGATTTCGCGCCCGTGGTTGTGAACCTGCTAACGCCGCCGCCATCAGCGTTCATCACATAAATTTCTCCCCTGCCATCCCGAGTGCTCGTGAAGAAAATCCTTCCATCTGGTGACCAATTGGGAGACACGTCGACAGCCGAGTTCACGGTCAGCCTGGTTTCGCTGCTGCCGTCAACATTCACCACATAAATCTCCTTGTTTGCTTCAAGAGCGCGCACGAAGGCGATTCGTTTACCGTCGCGCGACCATGCGGGTTCAGTATCGTCCGCATTCGCAGTCGTGATTTGTGCAGGCGCGCTCCCATCGGCGTTCACAACGTAAATGTGATGCATACCGGCGCGATTGGACGAAAACACAATCCGGCTTCCGTCGGGAGACCAGTCGGGATCAAGATCGTCCGCCGGATCGTCGGTGAGTTGGACCAAGTCGCCGTCAACACTCATGACAGAGATTTCGAAGTTGCCGTCCCGGTCTGTTTGAAACACAAGCTTCGAACCGTCGGGCGACCATGCAGGCCGTCCATTATTCGACGCGTTATTGGTCACGCGCTTGATATTGCTTCCATCGGCGTTCATCAGGAAGATTTGCTCTTTGCCCTGAATCGTCCGGACGAAGGCAATGTTCTTACCGTCAGGTGACCAGGCAGGTGCGCCGTCGTTGTTGTCGTAATCCGCCGTCAAGTTCCGTTGACCACTGCCGTCAATGTTCGCCTCGTACACATCAAAATTGCCGTTCCGTCCGGTTACGAAAAGGATTTTCTTACCGTCCGGCGACCACCGTGGCTCAGCGTCATACTCAGGGTCATCAACAATTCTCCTGACATTCGAGCCGTCGGCGTTCATCAGGTAGATATCGAAATTATAAAAACCCGAGATATCGCGGTTGCTCGCAAATGCAATCTGGCTACCGTCGGGAGACCAGGAGCTGGCACTATCAGTTGCAGGGTTCCTGGTTAAGCGAGTTTGATTGCTTCCGTCGACATCCATTACATACACTTCCATATTCCCATCGCGCTCGCTATCGAACAGAATCTTACGGCCGTCAGGGGACCACTTTGGACCATAGTCGTCAGACAAATTGTTCGTGAGTCGTTTGACATCGGATCCATCTGCGTTCATCACATAGATCTCAGTCTTTCCATCGCGGTTACTCGAGAAGGCAATGCGGCTACCATCGGGTGACCACGCGCCGCCCAAATCCGACGCGTTATTGTTAGTCAATCTGAGCAGCGTGCTCCTGGCGTGTGACGTTGGTGTGGCAGGAGTACCGCGGTGTTTCAGATAGCGAAACGAACCAACCAGCAGTAGTGCCAGCACAGCTGAAGCAATCAGGACAATTTTTACTGTTCGCGGTGCGATCTTGCGAGCTGGTGTGAGTAACGCCTGAGCAGGTAACCGTTCCACCTCCGCGGGCAGATCAGATCCTTCAAACTCTTCACTTACCACCCGAGCATACGTGTGTTTCTCGATGACCGTCGTTTCCACACCAACGACGGAAGCGGCTGGTTCGACGTCCGCAAGGGACACTCTTAAAGGAGCGAGAAACCGGTAACCTCGCTTCGGTATCGTTTCTATGTAGGACGGCTGCGAAGTATCGTCGCCCAGCGCCTTCCTCAATTCGTGTATGTTCCGCGAAAGGCTTCCCTCCTCCACAAAGGTGTCCGGCCACACCTCCTTCATCAATCGGTCCTTATCAACGACCTGAACTCCGTGTTGAACGAGAACCAGAAGCGTCTCGAAAGCCTTCGGAGTGAGACGAACCGTAACGCCTTCACGCAGCAGGATGCGACTGCGCGCGTCAAGAACAAACGGCCCGAATTCATATAAGTGATTGTCAGGCCACAGCATAACGGCTGTAAGAATTCTGTAAGACCCGCGGTAAGAGCTTTATCAGCCCAACTTAAGAAAACCCAAAAGACTTTCAGAGCTGCCGGAACTAACGTCGGCGCGGTTGGCGAGCTGGGCGGCGCTTCTCGAAGCACCACCTCCAAAAGCCCGCCAATTATAGGGTCGGTCCGTAACGACGGCAATGGACCGTTGAGAGGAAGTAGATACGTGAAGAAAACACGCAGGACTGAAAAGACAGTTGAGATTCACGAGTTCTATGCCATCAGGACCGGGAGCGGCTCGCTGCCCGCGCTCTGCTCTGACTGTCCAACGGCTGACGCGATCATGCTCGCCCCCGACCACGCCGCCCTTTTGTCACATGTACCAACACGAATGATCTACCGCCTGGTCGAAACCGGTTCAATTCACTACCGCGAGGCGCCCAGCGGGTCGCTCATCGTGTGTGTCAGATCGCTGGTTGCGGCGCGAGATCAAGAATCAGAGACCTGACTTGGACAAAGTCAGTACCACCTGCGATAGCCGGTGGGTACGAAGTAAAGCGCTCAATTACTTAAGGAGAATTGAAATGAGAAGCAAAAACATCAATCTGATAATGCTCGCCGTGGCCATGATCGTGGCTCTGTGTGAGTTGCCGGCATTCGCCCAAAGCGCGCCAACAAACCAGAAAGGCGGAGTGAAGACCGACTCTAAAATGGCTTACCACAATGGACCAATCATGACCGGAGTTCCCGGCGTGTACTTTATCTGGTACGGGACGTGGGATGACACCGCCGAGAATACGCAGACGCAATTTATTCTGACCGATTTTCTTTCCAACGTCGGAGGCTCTCCATATTTCCAGATCAACGCGATGTATCCGGATGGCTATGGTGGAGCACCGAGCGGTGCGCTTTTCTATTCCGGAGCGGTTATCGATCGATACTCGCGTGGACTTGAGCTGACGGCGGCAGATATTTCAGGCATTGTCGAGCATCAGATCTTAACTGGCGGGCTTCCACAGGATCCGGGGGGAATCTACGTGGTCCTGGCATCGGTCGATGTGAGTTCCAACTCGACCGGCTTCTGCCAGCCTTCAGCACTGCCGCCTCACGGAACGGGTGAGGCGTTTGGATTGCAATTCCGGTACGCATTCCTCGGCAATCCGAACCGGTGTCCCAGTGTGGCAGCACCACAATTCATGTCTGGTTCCACGCAGCTACCAACGCCGAATGGCAACCTGCCCGCAGATGCGATGGCCTCTATGATGGCTCAATTGCTGAGCAGAGTGATAACGAACCCAACCGGCGGTGCATGGTTCGACAGGTACGGATTGGAGAACGCGGCCAAGTGTGATGGCCAATTTGGACCAACGTACTCAACTGCGAACGGCGCGCGCGCCAACTTGCGGCTCGGCGGCCGCGACTACCTGATTCAGCAGAACTGGGTAATGGGACGGAAGGAACACTGTGCAATGAATTCGAGCCTGTGACTTTTTAGCCGCGGAAAATCCGCGGCTTAAAACATCCAGGTTTGGGCTGCTTTGGTTTATATTGGTTATATGTCCCTACTTCGCACAAGCCTTTGTGTGTTCACACTCGTGCTCTGTCTGCTGTTCACCGGTTCTCGTGCAACGACGCAAGAATCCAGACCCGATCCCCGCGCGCCGTATCTCAACCCGAAAGTTCCCGTCGAACAACGCCTTGACGATCTGATCTCGCGTATGACACTCGAGGAGAAAGTCTCGCAGATGATGAATGCTGCGCCGGCAATACCGCGTCTCGGCATTCCCCAATACGACTGGTGGAACGAAGCTTTGCATGGCGTCGCGTTCTCAGGCGTCGCCACAGTTTTCCCGCAAGCGATCGGGTTAGGAGCGACGTTCGATCCCCAACTCGTGAATCGTGTCGCCAATGTGATCTCGGACGAAGCACGGGCCAAATACCACGAAGCTCAACGACGCGGTAACTACAACCGTTTTTACGGTCTCACGTTCTGGTCGCCAAACATCAATATTTTTCGTGACCCGCGCTGGGGTCGAGGACAGGAGACTTACGGCGAGGATCCGTATCTGACAAGTCGCCTCGGTGTGGCATTCGTTAAAGGATTGCAGGGTGACGATCCGAGGTATCTGAAAGTGATAGCAACTCCGAAGCACTACGCCGTCCATTCAGGACCAGAACCTGAGCGCCATCGCTTTGACGCTGCAACAAGCGAACGCGACGAGCGTGAGACGTACTTGCCCGCGTTTCGCGCCACCGTCATGGAGGCTCATGCGGCATCTGTGATGTGCGCGTACAACCGCACCAACGGCGAGCCGTGCTGCGCCAATACACACCTGCTCGGAGACCTGCTACGCGGCGAATGGGGCTTTGATGGATACGTCGTTTCCGATTGTGGTGCGATCGACGACATCTACAAGCGGCACAACTTCTCGAAGACGGCTGAAGAAGCTTCAGCGCTGGCTGCCAAGAGAGGAACCGATCTTGAATGTGGCGATAGTTACAAAGCCCTCGTGAACTCTGTGAAGCAGGGGCTGATCTCGGAGGCCGAAATCGATCGTGCCCTGAAACGATTGTTCACAGCACGCTTTCGTCTCGGGATGTTCGATCCACCGGAGCTGGTGCCCTATGCAAAGATCCCATTCTCAGAAAACGATTCAGCCGCACACCGCCAACTCGCGCTCGAGGCTGCACGCGAATCAATCGTTCTGTTGAAAAACGAAAACAACACGCTGCCACTGCGTAAAGATCTGAAATCGATTGCCGTCATCGGACCAAATGCTGATGACGTTCAGGTGTTGCTTGGTAACTACAACGGCCAACCGTCGCGCGCAACTACGCCGCTCGCAGGTATTCGCCAACACGTGTCATCAACAACAAAACTGTTGTATGCGTTAGGCACGCCGCTCACAGAAATTTCTGCGATACCCGTGCCGGCTTCGGCCCTGAGCGGGCCTAATGGCGAACGCGGTCTAAAAGCCGAGTATTTTGCGAACAAGACACTCGTGGGTACACCGGTCGTTACCCGCGTCGATCAAGAAGTGAACTTCGACTGGGGCATGTCAAATCCTGCGCCCGGAATTCCCAGCGATGATTTTTCTGCACGTTGGACCGGTAAGCTCGTTGCAGACAAGTCGGGTAAATATCGCTTCGGGGCAATCGCCGACGATGGCGTGCGCGTGTATCTCGATGGGAAGTTGATCGCGGAGGATTGGACCGACCACGCGCCGGCAACTATCACCGGCGAAGTCACACTCGAGGCCGGCAGAAGCTACGACATCAAAATGGAGTACTACGAGAGCAAGATAGGTGCAGTTGCGAGACTAGCGTGGCAGCCCCCGGTAGTCCAAACCAAGGCACCGTATGCGGAGGCGGTTGACGTCGCCAAGCAAGCCGACACGGTGGTGCTCGTCCTGGGCCTTTCTTCAAGACTTGAAGGCGAGGAGATGAGTGTAAGTGAGCCGGGTTTCCTCGGTGGAGATCGAGTGAATATCAACCTACCTGCGCGTCAACAGGGGTTGCTTGAAGCTGTTGCAGCGACCGGCAAACCGCTGGTGGTCGTGTTGCTGTCCGGAAGTGCACTCGCGGTCAACTGGGCCAACGAGCACGCCGGCGCGATTGTTCAGGCGTGGTATCCGGGCGAAGAGGGAGGAACTGCGATTGCGGACACGCTCTTTGGTGATTACAACCCCGCGGGCCGGCTTCCGGTTACGTTCTACAAATCGGTGGACCAGTTGCCCCCGTTTGAAAACTATCACATGGATGGAAGAACGTATCGGTTCTTTAACGGCGAACCGCTCTATCCATTTGGTCATGGTCTTAGCTACACGCGATTCAAATACTCCGACTTCAACGTCTCATCGCCACGTTTATCGGCGACGGAAAAGGTGACAGTGAGCGCGAGCGTGGAGAACGCCGGCACTCGGGCAGGCGAAGAGGTGGTCCAGCTTTATGTAACTGACGAAGCAGCTTCTGTTCGAGTCCCGATTCGATCGCTTGCTGGAATCGAACGAGTCTATTTAAAGCCCGGCGAGCGCCGTGTCATCAGGTTTACAATTGAGCCACGTCAACTCGCGGTGATTACAGACGATGGCCGCACAGTCGTCGAGCCAGGCGCGTTCAAGGTGACGATTGGCGGGAAACAACCCGGCTTTACCGGCACCGCCAACGCCGCTACGACTAGTTATGTCGAAGGTCACTTTTCAGTCTATTGACGAGCAGCGGTCTTACCGCACAAACTGTCCACCAAGATCGCTCCACTAAGCCCTTCCTCAAGGAGCCGGCATGGCTAACCCTAAAGCGTTACTGATCGTCGCCGATCAAGGCGCACTGCTGCCCGGTGAAATCGCCGTACAGGAACGCCTGAACTCTCTCGACTATGATGTTATTAATGGCGATACCAACACGCAGCTCGACGTCAGAGATATAACCCTGATGGTCGTGTCATCATCCGTAGTGGACCAGGCGTTTGGTGAGAAGCTGCGTGACCTGGTGGTGCCCATCATTGTTTCCTCGAAAGAGTTGTACATCAAACTCGGCATGTGCCGCACAACGGACGTAGGCGAAGCGGAAACCCAATGCATTCAAATAGTTCAACCTCCCAAACCCGGTCATCCCATGACTGCGAACCTTACCGGCACCGTAAAGATTTCATTCGACTCTGAACCAATGAATCTCAGCTGGGCACAGTACGTTGCGACCGAGACCGAGAAGAGGGTGTCGATTGCGGCGATACCAGTGATCCCACCGGCGCCGGCCGCAACAGCGCCGCGACAACACGTACTCTTTGGGTGCCGTGTAGCAACTCCTATGTTTTTGGAGCCATCTGTGCCCGCCAAAGACTTCCCGGCTAAGCGAGTTGCCTTTCCCCTGGACTATCGACAACAGCCAAGCGCAGAACTATTGCGGTTATTCGATAAAGCTGCTGATTGGGCTGTAGGCAGCATCAACATCCGACAATTTGTCGAAGTATTTACCGACGAGTGGAAGGAGATTTACAGGCGTCGCAAAACCGCGTATGCCAAGCCCCCTCAAGCGGGGGTAACCGGCTTTGACGGAAAGCATGCTCCCGAGAATCTTGTCGGCTTGGCATTCTCAGGAGGAGGAATCCGCAGTGCCACGTTTTGTCTTGGCGTCTTGCAAGCCCTGAATGAACGCAAACTCCTTCCCATTTTTGACTATTTTTCCACCGTCTCAGGTGGCGGCTACGTTGGCGGATGGTGGAGTGCATGGTTAAGCCGTCCCGAGGACGCTCAGACTAAGGGCATCTTTCCTAATGCGGAAAAAATTGAGCCCGAACGACTGGACCAGTATCGATGGCGTTCCAAGAGCACACAAGTGGCCGAAGGTTCGCTCTCCGCCTGGCGCGACCCCATCCATCATCTACGCCTTTTCGCCAACTACCTCACACCTCGCACTGGAGGCTTTAGCGCAGATACCTGGCGAGCCGTCGCCATACTGTCGCGAAATCTGCTCTTGACGTGGCTCATGTTGTTGCCACTGTTGCTGACGTTCGTGATCGCGGCTCAAAGCCTTTTTCTGCTGTACCCGGAAGCAGAATTCCTCCACACCCACTGGGCTGATTTCCAGCAAACACTACAGGATCGGAATAAGCAGGCAGCTGCGATTACCGATCAGAACCAATTACAAAAGTTTAACGAGGAAACCGAAACTAAACTGGAAGAGCACCGCAGCCGGTATCGCCAGATTCTGGCCCAACGCGCCTCATTTATCGCTTTTATATTGCTGCCGGTGGTTGGTTGGATTGCTTTGATGTTCATAGCGTACATGCGAAGCAACTCTGCCATTCCGTTTCTCGTCAAGTTGAAGGATCGATTGTTTTCGTCTGAAGGAAGTTTTAAGTGGGGATTAGAAGGCAGCTTTTTGGCCCATCTTGTCGGGGCCTTTGGCGTAGCTGCAATTGTTCTCCTAATTCTCTTTCTTGCCGCGCCACCGGAAGCGTGGCAGAAAACACTGAGTTGGCTTCAATCGTCGAAATGGGGAATAGCACTACTGTTGTGGGCGGCAGTCGGAGCTGGGCTTCTGCTCGTAACGATGCCGTGGCGCCGGCTTAATAAAGATGCCGCTGACGCGAAAACTGAAGAAGAGTTGCGTCGAGGTGTCTGGCGTAACCAAATCGGCAGTATGCATTCAAAGCTGCTGGTGACGCTGGTTATGCTGGCAGCATTACTTCTTTTTGCCGCATACGGGCACGAGATGTTTGACTATCTTTGGCGCGACCCCGAGCCCCGCAACGAGTTGCTGGGCTATGTAGCGAAAGTCGGAGGCTGGGGCGCCATCATAGCGACAATCTTTGGCACGATCTTCAGTGCAATCAAGTCAGCGCCGACGGGTGGTCATGATAGTGGTGACGTCGAAGAACCACCTGCGTGGCAAAACGCGATATTTGTGCTGACGCCCGTCCTGGTTATTTTCACGTTAATGGTCATGGGAGCATGGGTAGCCCATGAAATCTTTTACGCGCTGAATGAGTCTTCAGGACCGCCCTGGACCTTATATACGATCATTGTGGTCGGAGCATTTCTATCGCTCTTCTTCGCGTTGTTTGAAGCCCGCTGGAAAACCCCGTGGGTATACCTTTTTCTTTCAGCCGGTACGATAATCATCTTTGTCGCTGCGTTCCTTATCTATTCGCAGCGGATAAGTCTGCCCGCACACAAATGGTTACTGTTGTTCGCCGCCCTAATTGGCAGTGCTCTTGTCTTTAGATTAGGAAAAAGGGGCGACCGTTGGAGCGGTGGCTGGAGCCGGCTCGAAGTCCGCTTATTAAATAGACAGCCCGGCCACGACGAAAAGAAAGAAAAGCAAACAGGAGCACGTTGGTTTTCGAGAGCAGCACTCGTCGTCGTGATGCTCGTGCCAATCGGTGTGTGGTGGCTTTTCGCGGATCAGTTAACGGCTGGTGTCAACGATCGAATTGAGCTGACTGTCATTGGTCTGACAGGGATGACACTGTGCCTCTTCTTCGTTTCCATGGAGTCTATTCTCGGCAAGGGAGACAATCGCGGATCGTTGATACTTCTCAGTTCAGTTTATTTGGTATCGCTCATCGTTTTGGTTATTAGCTTCCACACTCCGGAGGCGACGAAGCTCGCTTACATCTCACTCGGTTTTTTTGCCGTCACCATCACCTGGGTAATAGCGCTTGGCTGGATGGCCGACCCAAACGCTATCTCCATGCATGGTTTCTACAAGGGCCGGTTGGTGCGTGCATATCTTGGAGCATCAAACCCTAAACGTTTCGAAAAATTGTACGAGATCACGGAAACAGCGGTGGGCGACGACGTGTTGCTAACTGATATGAAAAACTGTGAGCGAAGCGCGCCGTACCATCTTCTCAACACGACGCTTAACCTCACTGGCGGGCGCGATCTGGCAACCGCACAGCGCTCGTCAGCGATGTTTGTTTTGTCGAAGCTTTACTGTGGCTCGTTCCGAACCGGATTTCAACGCAGTAAGCGATATGCAAACGGATCGTTGTCGTTAGGAATGGCCGTTGCGACTTCCGGAGCGGCTGTCAGTCCAGGAATGGGCGCTGGAAAGACAACGGCCTCACAAGCGATGTTGATGACACTCCTTAATCTACGACTGGGCTTCTGGGCGCCATCGCCCGGAGGCGAACACTGGGAATCGCGTCAGACTCGTCTCTGGCCGTTGCATACACTGCGCGAGTTTCTATCCCAGACCAACGACCTTTCGAGTTATTGCTACCTGACTGACGGTGGCCATTTTGACAACCTTGGCATCTATTCTCTGGTTGAACGCGGTTGCAGGTACATCGTCGCCGTGGATGCTGTGGCCGATCCCGAACCCTGTTTTAGTGACTTGGGAAACTCAATCAGACGCTGCCGCATAGACTTCAATGCTGACATCGACTTGAACATCACTCCCTTTCTAAAGTTGAAGACTGATCCCGTTGTAAATCAGCACTACTCCGTGGGTCAGATTGTTTATTCAAAAGAACATGTTGAGAAATTGGGTTGGAAGGACGTTTCGCTCGCCGCTCGCACTGGCGTGATTCTCTATATAAAGAGCTCGCTGCTCAGGAATGAAAAAGAACTGCGAGCGGATGTGCGTCAATATGGAATTGAAAACCCCGATTTTCCTCAGCAATCAACTGTCAACCAGTGGTTTGGTGAGGCACAGTTTGAGAGTTATCGCCAACTCGGCAGGCATTGCTGTTTGAATGCGTTCGATAAGGTGACTATAGACCCCGGAAACATCCGAGAAGCACTTTCGCCGGACCTAATCAAAACATTCTTCGATGCCACTAAAATCAAATAGCCTTTGATTTGGGATCAACTTCTTACTAACTTAATCACAAGACAAATCAGCCCGAATATGACAGCGACGCCACACACGACTAAGAGACTCAATTTGAGCTTCGTGAACGAACTCGCGATCGAAGCGAGAGTCAGATGTTCTCGCGGATAAGCGAAAAGCATGAATGCAATAAGACTATTCTCACAGTAATCAAAAAGCATCACTATGAATGGCAACAGTGCCAGCAAGTGCAGTGATTTATTCATTGAGCATTTTTGAAAAATATAAATCGTGAGCAGGCTCAGGAAACAGGCATAGATGATCGGATAAATCATATCCACCGTGATCTCTGTCCAGGCATAAACCTGACGGCCTCTTTCCTGAAGTTTCGAAAACAGCTCGTAGGCATCTTTCGCAGTGTAAGAAGAGAAATCAAGCGTCGTCCTCTCCATGTGCGAAAAGGTTCTTAAGTATCTCTTGCGCCATTCAAACAATACCGTGAAGGGTAAGGAAACAAGGACCAGTGCAATCAGGACTTTGCCATTCGCCATTTGCGCAAGTTTGTCGGTGATACTAAGCAATGTTACCTCCTGGAGTGAGACCGAAATAGTTTCTTCCAGATGCGAGGAAATATTTTCTCGAAAAATCGCATTACGTGTGGACGAGGAAAGTTTTTCCCGGACAGAAATTCATGTCGGCACCCAAGTTTAGTTCAAATCCATCACTTTCGCAGTTAAAACCCAGCACGGCATGGCGTGAGGTTATTGAACCCGGAGAGCAGAAGCTGTTCGAGGATTTTGCAAACTCCGTTATCGCCGCGCAACAGAAAGAAGTGGCGGCGCAATCGAACGGCACATTATTCCGCGGGTTTCACGCAAAGCTCCATGCTGGACTAGTGGGCGAGTTTCAAGTTCTCCAAGACCTTCCCGAGTATGCACGGTTCGGCGTATTCACCGAGCCTCGAGTGTTCCCCGTTGTAGTCAGATTCTCGAACGGCAAACCGAGTCGCGAATCCGACAAGCGTCCGGAGCCGAGAGGTATAGGCATCAAGCTCATCGGTGTTCCCGGAGACAAATTGCCGCCGGGCAAGACGGACGACGTGACTCAGGATTTCCTGGCCACGAGCCACTCAGTCACTTCGACGGTCCGCAACGCAAGACAGTTCATTGCTTTTATCGAGGCGGAGCGCAAATCCGGCCTGCTGCCCGTTAACCTGGCCCGTGCCGTAGGCGTGCGCGAATCGCTACGCATCCTGGTTGCTCTCGTCCGCACAGTCGCTCTGAGCAGAGTGAATAGCGTCGCTACCGAGCATTACTCGGGCACTGCACCTATTCGGTTCGGACCGTACGCGGTGAAATACACGATCATGCCGGCCCCGGACACTGAGCCACCAGCCCGTCGCGAAAGGACGCCCGACTTTTTGCGAGAAGAGTTGGCGGAGCGATTAGGCAAGGGCGACTTGATGTTCGACTTTGTCGTTCAGTTCTACGTCGACGATGAGCACACACCAATTGAAGATACCTCTGTTCGATGGAAACCTGAACACTCACCATTCGTGAAAGTTGCGCAACTACGTATACCGAGTTGCAATCTCGATGACCCTCGCATCAGCGCCCGCAGCAATTTGATTGATCAATTCTCGTTCTCGCCGTGGCACACGATCGAAGAACACCGTCCGCTTGGAAATGTAATGCGCGCCCGCCGAGTTGCTTATCAGGCGAGTGCAACTCTCCGCGGTCATCGTCCGGAACCGACGCGCGTGCCTTAGAAGATATGAGAGCGAAATCTGGAGCGGGCGACGGGATTCGAACCGGCAACCCTCAGCTTGGAAATCTAATCCGCGGGTCCTTGTCTATCAACTTTAGGATTTTTCCTAAGGTTTTAGCCATTGCATACTTAGCGGAATTTACAATTAGAGAGACTTTCAGGCCAATTTAGATGTCGAGCTCGGCACGTGTCTGAAGCACGCGGACGATATGGGCCCGTGAGATGATTCCGGCCAGATTTCCCTGCTGCACAACCGGCATCTGATTTACATCCTCTCGGCCCATCATCTCTAATGCCTCAGCCACTGGTCGTTCCGGACCTACGCTTCGCAAAGTTTCAAGCGAACGCATTACGTCGCCAACCGTTGTGTACGGCCAGCGCACGCGATCAATCGCCTTCACTTCGTGCGGCGTAATGATCCCGGCTGGCCTCCCCTGTTCGAGCACCACGAAACAGCGATGACCGGTTGGCAGTAAGTGCTCATGGACGAATGTCTCAAGGTTCGAATTTGCATCTACGGTTGCAAATTGCTGTGTCATTACATCGCCAACTCTCAGGCCCGTGAGACGTTCAGTAATCTCAACCTGCGCGCCGCTTGCACGCGCCGCATCCAGCAGGAACCAACCGATGAAGGCAATCCACAAACCTCCGAACCCCGCGCCGCTAAAGAAACGCAAAATACCCAACATGATGAAACCTAGAGCAACAAGCTGGCCCACTCTCGACGCTATACGAGTAGAACGGTTCGCATCTCCTGTGATCCACCACACTACAGCACGCAAGACGCGTCCACCGTCGAGCGGGAATCCAGGTATCATGTTGAAAACAGCGAGTGCGATGTTGATATAGCCCAGCCACATGAACACCGCAGTTGGAGGAGAGTTCGCTTCAGCGGAGAAGTTCCAGCCTAGCAACCACGCCAACGCGAGGCACACTACTCCGATCACAATACTGGCGATTGGACCGATGATGCCCATCCAAAACTCTGATTTTGCATCCGCGGCGTCTTTCTCGATCTGCGCTACGCCACCTAATGCGAAAAGCGTAATTGCCCGCACGGGGATTCCTCGCAGCTTCGCAACCGCAGCGTGCGAGAGTTCATGCAACAAGATGGAGGCGAAGAACAAGAGTCCTGTTACGATCGCGATACTCCATGTTGTTGAACCGCCCCAGTTGGGATGCTCCATAGCAAACTGGGCGCGCAGTGAGAGTGTTACCAACAGCGCGATTATGATCCAACTGTAATGGAGCCCGATCGCCACCCCGAAGATGCGGCCGAGCTTGATATGGGCTTTCATAATTTCCCTTCTACGTCACAAGGCACAAAAAGAGCAAATGTGTTTTAAGAAATGTTTGCGCCCGCTTCCTGCTGGGATCCAGACTGGACGGGCTTTTCTGTGAATTCTTTATAAATTATGATCACCTGCCGATTCCGGCTGATAGAGAACCTCCTCAACTTTAAGCTTGCGCAAGCCTGACGGTACCCGCCACTCAATAGTGTCGCCCTTCCTGAAACCAAGTATCGCGGTCCCAATGGGCGCCAGAACAGAGATCTTTCCATCGGCAAAATCCGCCTCGGTAGGAAACACCAGTGAGTAGGTATTATTTTCGCCGCTCGCTAAGTCCTTCAAACGCACTTTAGAACGCATCGTGATTACGTCCGCCGGAATGTCCTTTGGATCTACGATCTCTGCTCGATCGAGCTCTGCTTCCAACTTGTTCAGGTATTCTCGATCGGCCCCGTTGTGCTCCCGGGTACGCTCGATCAAGCCGCTAAGCCGGTTATAGTCGAGTTCTGTTATATAGATGGTTGTTGCCTTTTTTGATCTTCGCTTCATTTTGGTAACTCCAATTCTTTAATGATTTACTTTTCCTCAGGACTGTGCGGTTACGCAGCTCTCCTGGATGCTTGCAATTCGTTTGCACTCTCTGCAGAGCCTTGAGAGAAATTGAAACGTTCTTGCAACGAGTCGCTGGTCAGTGAAACCTCCTTACTACGAATAACCCTGACCGAACAGTGCGCTCGTTTTGCAACAGCGGCAGAGGTGCTGCCAAAGAGCCAACGACTTAAACCTCGTCGTTCATTCGTACCGACAACAATCAGATCAGCTCCCCAATGCTTGGCCCGCGCAATAATTTGCCGGGAAGGGCTGCCAGCAATGACTTCCGCCGAGATTTTGACCGGCGCGTCGCTCAACACCTGAACAGCCTTTCCAATTGCGCGGTGGGCGTAGTCAGTACTTTGATCGCCAGTTAAGCCAAGCTCCTCTAACGAATAGACCATTGGGTTGACGACGCTGACCACTCTGACCTCAGTGTCTTCAGGCCAACTCACTTCAGCGATCGCTCGGGATGCAGCCATCGACGCCTCGGAGCCATCGGTAGCCAGCAATACTCTGAAGCCACGTTCCGGGGTAATTGCATCCGCTTGTTCGCGAGCCCGAACGACCTCGACGGAACAAGGTGCACTCTTAACAACTGACTTCGCTACGCTCCCAAGCAACCGGCTTCGAAAGTCCTTACGATTGTATGCGCGCATAAGAATGAGGTCCGCCGGCCAACTATGCGCCGCGAACGAGATTAAGAATTTCGGATCTCCACTCATAATTACCGCTTGCGATGAAATCCCAATCTTTCGAAGCCGGTCGACTGCTAAAGCAGAAGTCTGTTCGCCTCGTCTATGCATCTCTCGTCGTAATGCGGAAAGTCCGTGACCGTCTTCACCCCAGACTTTCAATGAGACGTCAGCATCGTCAATGATCGAAAGCACACGAGCTTCTGTCCCTGAGGGCCACGAGCGAGCACTCATTTCATTAATAAGAATATCCAACGTGTTAATCGAATCTACTGCAACTAAAACCTTCATCTTATTCCTCCAACCGTGGCCGACTTAATTCCTTGCCGTCGAGATTAATCATGCGGCCGGTTCTAAAGATTGATCATTCGAACGTTCGTACGTACGACTTCTACTGAACACTTCGCTCCCAGGATGAGGGCCTTCGCGCCAGCGCTTAAACCGCTCGCGTCAACGTCGGCTTCGCCATAGCGTCGATCTACGAATATGCAACCCACCGACGACTCATGACTTTTACGCAAAAGCACCTCTTCAGGCTGGCCATCCTCAATGGCAGTTGAAACGCCCAGACCTTTCGCTCGCAACGTGTCAGCCCAGGTGTCTAGAAGCTGCGCGGCCCCAGCATCCCTTGTGACATGACGCGGACCAGGTTTTCGCGCCATCACGATGGTTGCAACTGTTCCTGTTGGCCAAATCCGCTCGCCGACTGCATTAACAACGTCGTGCGACGAAGAACTTTCATCTACGCAAATCACTATCTGTTTCGGCGAATCAGCCTTTCGCTCAGACGGTCGAGCAATCCGAACGGAACAGTGTGCATCCTGTGCCACTTGAAGAGCAGGTCCTGAATGATCGCTTATCTGTGATGAAGGGCTGGTCTTCGATCCCAAAATAATAAGTTCAGCACCCCAGCGCTTCGCCCTTTCTAATATCGCTTGAGCCATTGCAGCCGTATCCTGCATCGCTTCAGTTTTCACAGTTCCTTCAGGAAACATGGACCGCAGCCTCCGCTCCGCCTCAAGGGATAAGACGCGTTGTTCTTCACGCTCCTGTAGCGCCGGCACATAGGACGACAGTCCTGAAGTCAACAGCTTCATTCGGCGAGCGCTAACCGCACTGGTGATCTCGTATGGCGATGAAGGCAACCAAACTTGCGTTACCGCGATAAGCGCAGCAAGTTCACCTGGTAAACCCGCGCTGCTTAAATCTCTCAAAGTCGCTTCCGCAGTTTCCGATCCGTCATACGGGATCAACACCCGAAGCTTCTTTTCCTGCCCCCCAGTACTAGCCACCGTCGCATGCTTGCGTTGAGTTTTCGCTAATTGCGCTACCATTTTTCTCCATCAACGATTGACGTCTTTGTGTTCGCGATGACTGCCATGTAAGACAGACTGTTTCTTCGGATAATAAAAACCACCCACCGAGGTCCACTGATCCAGATCGAACCGGCGCCGAGCACCACAAGAGACACACGTCTGATATGTCTCGTCGCCTCGAGTAAATGGCCGGCTCATCGTCAGGTGCCAGCAGCCAAAGACACGTTTCACGATGTTCCTTACCGGCGCCAACCAACCAGATGGATATGGCCAAGCTTCTAAACTCGATCGTTCAACTATTGCCTCCATGTTGATTTCTCTTCCCGTGCTGCGACCAACCTGGTCCATCTCCTTTATCTATCCAGCCCTTACGACTCATCAAAACGCACTGCCGTAACTTCCAGAACTAAGTGCGCTCGATCCGCGTCCTTATCAATGCTCTCGAGCAGAATGCGTGTGTTGATGGCCTCGCCCGACTCAAGTATCTTTTGTCGCCGTGGAATCACCACTACTGTCCGTTCGCGCACACTTGCACTGTTGCTGTCCAGAATTGCACCCCGCAGTTCCAGTCCACTGATGGTACGGCCGGTGTTATTTCGTACCGTCGCCGTCATTGCCACAGCAAGGGTATCGAGTGGATGCACCTTCTCTATGCCCACCAATTGCTCGATTGCTATGTGCTCACGAAATTCTTCAAACTCTGGTTGACCAGGCTGCAACGCCCATTCGAGGCGCGGTTCCTTATACGAACTGACATCGGACCGTGTCATTGCCAGGTAATACAAACCAGCTGTCGATATTGCGAGTAGCGCAGTAATAACAGCAGCTAGAATTAGAATCGGCCAACGCAATTCGGGCTCTGTAATTAACGTTGGACCGCGATAAGCAATCATTTGTAGTGTCTCCTTATTTAGTAATCATCGCGAGGTTGTGTTAACCCAGCTCTTTAGTGACCTCCGAAAACTCGATCGTGAACCTGTGTCCACAAGCCTTACAGACATATTGATCGTTTTCGCGTGCTCCTACGACTAACCGAACTTCCAAACATTGTGGGCATTGCACTAGCCATCGCCTGAGAACTTCAAACCATCTTTCTCCTCGTTTTTTTCCATCGATTGTTTCTGGCAGAACGATGTATTGGTTCTCCGGTACAGCCATTCCTCATGCACTCCCTCTTTGTGACCTCGCTTCTTACAGGTCATAGACTAGAGGGAAATGCCAGGTGGAAATAGCGTGTTAACACCTGACTTGCAGGGTATTTACACGTAGGGAGGATTCGGCGGATTGTTTGAGCTTAATCTGGTTGGCGTCGTTCGCGGACGTGCAGGGCTAATTCAACGCGGTTGCTCAGATTCTTCTTGTCGAGAATGCGGCTGATGTGACCTTCGATTGTTCGTAAACTGAGTTTTAACTCAGCGGCAATTTCCTTGTTTGAAAGGCCACGCGCGACTGCTTCCGCAACGCGCCACTCTGCGTCTGTTAGTTCTTCATCGCGTACAAGGTCTATCGCGGTGTCGTCTTGATCTCCAAACATCCGCGCAAGATCAGAATGAGTGCGGTGTACTCTTTCGAGAATGCTCTTCACGATAGCCAGCAGCTCTTCTGATTCGAAGGGTTTCGTGACATAAGCGTCGACCCCAGTACGAAATCCTGCGATGCGATCCGCAGTGTCGTCTTTGGCTGTGAGGAAGATGATAGGTACGAGACGCGTGCGCGGCGAGGCGCGCAGATTACGTACAAGGGCGTAGCCATCCATGCCAGGCATGCGAATGTCACTAATGATCAGATCGGGAAGAGATTCGGCAACACGGATCATCGCTTCACTTCCGCGGCGAGCCGTCTGCACCTCGTAACCTTCGGCGCGCATCGTTTCCGATACTGCCAGCAAGAGACCGGGATCGTCATCAACGACCAACAACTGTTTTGCCATCGTCTCGCTCCTCACTACTACGTTTATTGCATCCTCCGTCACGCCACACGGGCAGGTGCAATTTAAATGTGCTGCCCCGGCCAACCTCGCTCTCTACGGTGATGCGCCCGCCCATCTGCTCCATCACATTTCTTGCCAGATATAAGCCGAGGCCCACGCCGGAAACATCGGCGTCCTCTAAGAACTCAGCATCAGTGGTCGCACCACGCATGGCTTCGGAGTGAGGCGCTGGACGACCCCGGTGAAACTTGTCGAACAAAATCGGCATATCTTCCGGTGGGATGCCCCGACCGTTGTCAGTGACGCTGATAGCTACCTGACCGTCCTGTTGGAGTGCAGACAAGACAATTCGCCCACCGTCTGGTGTGTACTTGATAGCATTTTCGACTATGTTCGACAGAACACGACGAAGCTCTTTCGGATCAGCGCAGACCGACGGAACTTCAAGGTTGGTATCCAATCGCAGATCGTGACTTCTCTTCTCGGCCGATCGTGTTTCGGATTTAACGACAGAGGAGATCACTTCCTGCACGTCAACTCGTTGATGTGTGACACGCAGCACACCACCTTCTATTCGGGAAAGATCGAGCAGGTTAAGAACAAAATCAATTTGACGATCACACTCTACCGAAATCGTTTCAATGTACTCGCGTCTTTTCGATTCATCCAATCCTTCGCGCATTAAAAGACGCGTCAGCGCCTTGATTGTAGTCAAAGGTGTGCGTAGCTCGTGTGAGACGGTCGAGACAAACTCAGATTTCAGTCGATCTAATTCTGCGAACCTTTCTTCCCTTTTCTGTAGACGCTCTGCCATTGCATTGAAGTTCTTCCCCAGGCTCGACATCTCATCGCGTCCATGGGCCGGCGCACGCGCAGAGAAGTTTCCGCTGCCAAACTCCTCAGCCGCAAAACTCAGGAGGCGCACAGGTCGGGCAATACTTTGTGCAATTAGCAGTGCGGCCGTCACCGTGCAAAACACAACTATCAAGCCGATGACGGCATACCCCATCAATTGCCGCCATGCTGACGCGTAAAGAATGGCGCTTTGGACACCCACCATGACTACGTAGCCGGTGTTACCCACTCGGCTTAAACCGTAAACGCGCTCAACATTGTCAACCGAACTTCTCGAAACAACGACCGCGGTATTACGGTCGTTTACCGCCGACAGTTGATCCATCCCACTAAGATCCAGGCCCACCGCGGATTCCGTGGTTTGGCTGCGATAAATGATGCGATGATTCTGATCGAGTAAGGTCACGACCGCTCGTTCCGGTAACGTAATCCCGTGAAGTGCGTCCTTTAACGCCGATCCCTCGATGCGTGCGATCACTGCACCACCTTCCACGGGAGCTTCTACCGCAAGAAGGTAATGCCCTTCTCCCCGCGTCCAATCCGTTTCTATATCGGAAGCACCACGGTTCGCTTCATCGAGCAGCTTATCGCTTAATCCGGACGGCAGATTACCCGCACCGGCCGGTTCGACTGCCGTAACTCTTCCCGTTGAGTCTAAAACGCGCAGATCGACCCAATGGTGGCGGCCGATAATGGCTGCGTGCAGATTGCCTTTCAGAGCAGGGGTATCGCTCAGGTGATCTGGAGGGTACGATGCTATTGTTCTGAGCGGTTGGTACTGAGCGTCAAGCCAGCGGTCGAAGACTACGCCCACTAACTCTGCCTGCTGCTCTAAAGACTCATTCAGCTGATTTCGCTTTTCATTCCAAACTATCCACAGAACCGCGAGGCCGACTATTAACAGTGGAAGAACGCCTCCGATTGCAAGAGTCAGTAATCGCCCGCGGATACTCATTTGCTACCTCTTAATTGATGCTTAATGGCAAGTATAACAAACCGTTCGGGGCATTCAGATCATGACGGAGCCGTCTGGCTTGCCAAGTCCTGGCCAGCCTTACTCGCGATGAATTGAATAGTTGGCCCGATTGTCAGCGCAAAGACAATCGTTCCAATTCCCACAGCGCCACCCAGTACCCAACCAAGGGACCCAGACCTAAGTTAGCCTGTTTCATGAAGGCAATGCTGAAACCGATACATGCGAATCCGCTGAGTAACTTTGCCCAGCGTTTAACTGAAGTTGTTAACGATGATGAATTGGATCTCATTTTTCACATCAACCGGCAAAAATCTTAGGGTAAATAAGAAGATCGCTCAGATATAGCGTGGAAACACTTGGTCTTGGCGGGGGTTGTCACGGTGGTCGTTAGAGACGCAAGCTCGCGGGCTACAGATCACGATCACTTTTGAACTGATCCATGCCAGGAGTGCGCAGCATGCCCTCCCGTCAAGAGCAGGAGATAACTCCTGCAAGCTACGCGTGAAAACACTCTCGCTCTCCGGCTGTGTGACGAATACGATTCACCAGACTTGAGTGTGAGAAAATTGATGATCTTTCGACTGCAAAAAAAAGAAGTTAGAGGAACGTCCGCGGTCGATATTGTGCGAACGCTTGAACGCGAAGACAAGGAGTATCGCAATTCCGGAGGACCACTTCGTCAGTATCTCAGCTGGTCGTTAAATCGACTGGGAGGTAGCGTGCCTGCGAGAGATCTCGACCCAAGTGACCGGTTAGAGGACGAAGCGCTGGCACTGCACTATCTGCTTCTGCTTGACGAATACGGAGTAGGTAAGATGACTGGTAAAACTGATTAAGCTAAAGGAGTAATGCCATGGATACTCAACCCCAATCGAGCTTTTTCGACAATGTTTCGATCTATTTTGATCAGGCAGCGTCATTTACACAATACCCAAAAGGTCTTTTGGATCAGATTAAAGTCTGTAACAGTGTTTATTCCTTTAAGTTTCCTGTGCGCACCAGGAGCGGCTACGAAGTCATTTCAGGCTGGCGCGCACAGCACAGTCACCACAAGTTGCCCGTGAAAGGTGGAATCAGATACTCGGACGACGCAAATGAAGATGAAGTGAAGGCATTGGCCGCGCTGATGACCTACAAATGCGCCGTAATGGACGTGCCGTTCGGTGGAGCAAAAGGCGCCGTGAAGATTAATCCGAAGAACTACACGGTCGAAGAGTTGGAGCAGATCACGCGTCGATACACATCAGAGCTGATCAAGAAAAACTTCATCGGTCCCGGAGTGGATGTGCCCGCCCCGGACTATGGAACGGGCCAGCGCGAAATGTCTTGGATAGTTGATACCTACTCGGCGTTTCACCCAGGACAGATTGATGCGCTGGCTTGTGTGACCGGAAAACCTGTCTCCCAGGGTGGGGTGAGAGGAAGACTCGAAGCCACTGGACGCGGAGTATTCTTCGGCCTGCGAGAGGTATGTAGTCACTCGGACGACATGAGAGAAGTCGGTCTCGAAAAGGGTCTCGAGGGTAAGCGTATCGTGGTGCAAGGATTAGGCAACGTTGGCTACAACGCAGCTTGGTTCTGTCAACAAGGCGGAGGCGTCATCATTGCCCTCGCCGAATACGAAGGCGCCATCTATAACGTAAATGGACTCGACGTCGAGGCTGTTATGAAACACCGGAAGGAAGCCGGCTCGCTGCTCAACTTTCCGGGCGCAACCAATCTGAACAGTCGAGAGGAAGCACTGGAACTTGAATGCGACATTCTGATACCTGCGGCGCTTGAGAATCAGATCACAGAAGCAAACGCAGGACGTGTGAAGGCCAGGATCCTTGCCGAAGCAGCTAATGGACCAACCACTGCCGCAGCAGCCGAGATCTTACGCAGCAAAGGTGTACTGATCATCCCTGACATTTATTTGAACGCAGGCGGGGTCACGGTTTCATATTTCGAGTGGCTGAAGAATCTGTCGCACGTTCGTTTCGGCAGGATGGGCAAGCGATTTGAGCAAACAAGCTTTGAGAACTTGCTAGGCGTCGTTGAAGAGAGTACCGGCCGGAAACTGTCGGATGCAGAAAGAAAGGAAGTGGCCCGCGGCGCGGATGAGATCGATCTGGTCAACTCCGGACTGGAGGAGTCGATGGCGATTGCATACAACCAGATTCGTGAGGTATGGAAATCAGATTCCCGGATTCCAAGTCTCAGGACCGCGGCCTTTACCAGCGCTATTAACAAGATAGCTGTCTGTTATGCGGAGCTTGGTATTTTCCCGTAAAGGTATTCATTCAGGTTGGTGCAGCCGCAAGAAAGATATGAAGTGAGGAAGTACATGGAAAGCTTAAAGTTCGCACAAGACACAACACTATCAGATAATGGAATCTATGAAGTTAGCGAAGCAAAGGAGCCGAAGTCAGTCGATTCCAATGTCGCGCGACTTCAGGAAGATCTGACTACCGAGCGTGAACGGCACCTTAGGTTGTTGGCTGAATTTGATAACTACCGTCGACGCACGAAACAGGAACGTGCACTTGCCGAAGACACCGGTAAACGCGAAGTTCTGCTTGCGCTGCTTGACGTAAAGGACGACGTCGACCGGGCGCTTTTGCATATCCGCGAAACATCAGATGCGGTCGCCGACGGTCTCCGCTTGATCCAACAGCGATTCAACAATCTTCTTGAAGAGCACGGAGTCACGGCATTTGAAAGTGAAGGCGAAGTATTCGACCCGGAAATTCACGAGGCGATGACTATGATCGATGGCGATGGAGAACAATCCGGAACAGTATACAGCGAGCATCGACGAGGATACTTGATGAATGGCAAACTTCTCCGACCGGCGCGCGTTGCTGTGCTGAAGTAATGGTTTTTTACCCAGCAAGTTATTCAAATGCGCGTTAGAGGCCAGGCACTGCAGCATGAGTAGGCTGCGAATCGTACCAGTGTGCTTCTTGAGTGCAACACTCTTTGTTGTGTCTTGTCGTAACTCGAAACCTCCTCGGGCGGCCTACGTGCCAATCTCTCAATTGGAACAGAGTTTCGGCAGGCTGATTACCGTGGCAAACATACCCACACCAGATCAGCACGGCACAGGGGATCGGCTGGGACTATTTAGTGATGACACCGGTACGGTTTGGGGAGTACCGCTAATGATCGCTGATAACGGCGAATTGCTCGGGTGTGCGCCTCCGAAGCTGCGAGAGTTTTCAATCACCGACACACTGCCAGGTGATGTGGAAATTGTCGGAGCAACGAATGAGCCCAATGGTTGGCCTGAAGGTACTGGAAAGCTGGAACTACTGCTTCGTAACAAAAAGGGAGAACTTCACCGGCGTCCCATAACGGCGGGCGAGGTAAAGAATGGTCTGGTCTGCTGGTCACAGTCGCCACCTGAACAACCATTACCGTACTACCGTCTTGCCTCAGGTAACTCGAACTAATACCTCAAACTTCGTTGATCGTCGCACCTGGGTTAAACCCATCCCATCGGGTGATAACACCCGCCCTAATTAAGAGTTATTACGCTATTTCTTCAGTCCTTCCCCTTTTAAAATAGTCACATGATGGCTGGTCGCTCGCGACGAAGAATCGCTCGACTAACGCCTATTTAGTTGATTAGGGAGAAGCCGAAAATGATGAAGATATTGATTGGCCACGATGGCTCACAGAGCGCGGATGCTGCGTTGGTTGATCTGCAGCGAGCTGGTCTACCGGCTGAAGCAGAAGCGCTAGTTGTCTCTGTTGCCGATGTCATGATGGTTCCCGCAACGCCAGTCTATGAGTTGGCGGGGGAGGCACTCATGTCCCGCAGGGTGACTGCTGGTTTAGTTCAGGCCCAGCGGCAAACGGAGCGCGTGCTAAAGGAGGCTCAAGAGTTTGCCAATCGGGCAAAAGAGCAGGTGCGATCGTATTTCCCGCATTGGAGCGTTCGTGCGGAAACACTCGCGGGCTCGGCCGCCTGGGAATTAATTAGCAAGGCTGACGAGTGGAGACCCGATCTAATTGTTGTCGGATCGCACGGGCGTTCCGCGGTTAGTCGCTTCATTCTCGGCAGCGTTTCGAAAAAGGTTGTCACCGATTCAGATCACTCGGTTCGGGTGTCGCGCGGTGATCTCGAAAAAGATCTCAACGAGCCGCCTAAACTTATTATCGGTGTGGACGCGTCATCCGAAGCCGAACAGGCCGTTCGTGCTGTGGGCAGCCGTGTTTGGCCGTACGGAACTGAGGTGCAAATCATCGCCGTTGACGATGGCAGCTCTCCAATGTTCACACTCACCGCAGGGCGGATGGTGGCGTGGACAGAGAATGCGTTGAGTCTAATAGGATTGAAGACTTCTGTCGTGTGGGAGAAGGGTGATCCACGTCGCGTACTAATTGAGCGCGCCCAAGCCTGGGATGCCGATTCAATCTTCGTCGGAGGACGCCGGTTCGGCAGTGCGCTTGAACGATTTCAACTCGGCAGTGTTGCAACCGCGCTTGTTACGAAAGCACATTGCTCGGTCGAGGTTGTACGTACTCGAGCAAGTTAACGAAGCCAATTGGGAGGTGATATAGAAGATGACGTTTACATTAGGTCTTTTAGCAAGCAACGCGTTAGAAGTTGACTGGTCACGTCCATTGATGATCGGGTGGCTCGCCGTCGCGCTTGGTTTGAGTGTTATCGAAATATGGCTGGCTGGCGGTTTTTCGTCACGGAGGCTTTCGCCAGTAACCAACCGCTGCAGCAATCACTTGAAGCGGTCTAAATGCTAAGAATGTAAAGAGGTAAGAACATGATTGAGATTCCTAAACCACAATTGTCATTCCTCATAGCCATGATAATGGCAGTTCCGCTCGTTCTGTTCGCTTCTTTCCGTGCGCAGGCCAGTGAATTCAGGAGTGATAACACACAGACCAGGCAGGAGAGAGTCGCGGGAACTGATCCCGCAACAGAGCCCGCGTTTAAGGAATACAAAGACGTGCGCATTGGCATGAGCGCGGACGAAGTTGCTGAGAAACTGGGAGGGCCAGCCGTAAAGGACGAGAAGGAAGAAGTCTTTCTCATTTCTGATTTCGAAATGGCCCAGGTTTTCTATGATAAAGATGGTAGCTTAAACGCTATCTCCATCACATATTCCGCCGAACACCCAAACCCGCCGACGGCTCTCGCTGTTTTAGGTGAGGAGGTAGCTGCCGATGCAGACGGACGCATTTATAAACTTATTCGTTATCCGGAGCTAGGGTATTGGGTGGCGTATAGCCGCACCGCTGGTCAGGCACCGACGGTCTCCGTGACGATGAATAAGCTGTAACGCCGGCATTGGAGCCTTAAAATTCGCAAGTGTTAATACCTGCCTCATTCAGGTGTTAATACCCTACCGGTTCTCCAATTCTGAATCTAAGCTCGGCTTATGCTGATCGCGCCAACGATAGTTTATGGGGGAGAAAGAGTGCGCGTTGTGTACCCCTCGTTGAAACGATCAGCATTACTTCTTTCTTTTCTTAGCCCGTCCTGGCTTAGTCGATACGCTGGCCGCCGAATTGCTCACTCACTGCTGCTGCCTGCTCTTTACATTTGTCTCATTTCGCACTTCTCACAAGTCGCAGCTAGCGCTCAGATGGGTGTGCCGAAGGGCCGCTCACCGCTGTACAACTCTCGATCCTATAGTCCGTCTGCTCCCAGTGGATTGCCGCCGGCGCTAAACGACGTCGGCATCGATCAGAAACTGAATGAACAGTTACCGCTCGATCTCGAGTTTCGCGACGAAAACGATCGGGTAGTAAAGCTAGGTGATTACTTCACCAGAAAGCCTGTGGTTCTTTCGCTGGTTTTTTACGAGTGCCCCATGCTCTGCAATCAGATCTTGAACGGCATGATCAGCGCCTTCAGGGTTATGTCATTCAAACCTGGAGAGGAGTTTGATGTGGTCACAGTCAGCTTTGACAGTCGGGAGACACCAGCGTTGTCTGCGGCAAAGAAGAGGACCTACGTCAATTATCTGCCAGAAGCAAAACGTGATGCCGCATCCAGCGGGTGGCATTTTCTAACTGGCGATGCCTCAAATATCGAACGACTGACAAACGCGATCGGTTTTCGCTACCACTTTGATGAAGCGACAAATCAATTTGCGCACGCCAGTGCAATTTACCTGGCCACACCCCAGGGCAAACTTGCGCGCTATTTTTATGGAATCGAGTACGCGCCCAGGGATCTTCGGCTTGGAATAATCGACGCCTCTGAGAACAGAATCGGATCACCCGTGGATCAGTTGCTTCTTTACTGCTACCACTACGATCCTGCTACAGGCAAGTATGGAGCCGTCGTGATGAATATGATTCGCGTGGGAGGAATCGCGACGCTGGTTGCGATGCTCGCGCTGTTCCTGGTGTTGCGTGCACGCACAACGTTCAGTCGGCGTCTGCGACCGCGAGAGAACCTGTGAAATGCAAGCGCCCTGGATCCCATTTCTACCACCAAGCGCTTCCACACTGTCTGACAGAGTTGACGCGCTCTATCTTTATTTGGTTGGCATAACTACCTTCTTCACCTTGTTGATAACCGGCGTGCTGCTTTTTTTCATGGTCAGATATCGCCGGCGCTCACCACATGAAATTCCGCGTCCGATTGCAGGTTCGCACAGGTTAGAAACTATCTGGACCATTATCCCCTTTCTTATCGCGATGAGCTTCTTTGGTTGGGGGTCAAAGCTCTATTTTCAGCAATCTGTCTCACCCAAAAACGCTGTCGAGGTTTACGTTGTCGGAAAACAGTGGATGTGGAAGTTTCAACACACCACTGGTCAGCGGGAAATCAATGAAATGCACGTGCCTCTCGGTCGCAAAATCAAATTGATCATGACCTCAGAAGACACGATCCATGATCTCTTTATTCCTGCATTTCGAGTCAAGGCTGACGTGCTGCCGGGCAAATACACAACGCTATGGTTCGAAGCGACTAAACCAGGGACCTATCACCTTTTCTGTGCAGAGTATTGTGGCATGGACCATTCGGGAATGATTGGTTCCGTAGTCGTCATGAAACCGGCGGAATTTGATAACTGGTTGGCCGGCAGTTCAAATCAACAATCACCTGCTCTTTCCGGTCAACAACTCTATCAAACACTCGGTTGCCTTTCCTGCCATGGAGCAGCTGGCGAAGGCGGCCAAGGACCTGCCTTGGCCGGGATTTTTGGTCGTCAGGTTTTCTTAAAGGGTGGCGAGTCCCTCAAGGTGGATGAGGTTTATATTCGCGAGTCGATCGTCGCGCCACAAGCCAGGATTGTTGACGGTTTTGGGCCCATAATGCCGACCTTCCAGGGCCAGGTCACTGAGGAACAACTGCTTCAGATTGTCACTTTTATTAAATCGTTACACGGCGACAGTCCGCAAGACCCGGGTTTAGAAGAAAGCGAGCATTAACAAGCATGGAAACGTTCCTGCCACCAACGCCTGCACGCATTAACTATCTCAATACAGCCTATGGTCTGAAGTCCTGGTTGTTCACCAAAGATCATAAGCGGATCGCGTTGCTGTACCTCGCTTCAATTAGTTTCTTTTTCTTTATTGGCGGCATTTACGCCATGCTCATTCGCCTTGAGTTGTTAACGCCACAAGGTGATCTCCTGCAATCGACAACGTACAACAAGGTGTTCACGCAGCATGGAATCGTGATGATCTTTTTCTTCCTGATTCCGTCGATTCCGGCAACCCTTGGCAACTTTCTCGTGCCCCTGATGATTGGAGCAAAAGACCTGGCCTTCCCCAGGCTCAATCTGCTTAGCTGGTATCTTTACATGTTAGGAGGAACAATCACGATCTATGCGCTGCTCGCGGGTGGCGTTGATACAGGTTGGACTTTTTACGCTCCTTACAGCACCACCTTTTCGAACTCCTATGTGGTAGCTACAGGTATTGGCATCTTTATAAGTGGCTTCTCTTCGATACTGACCGGCCTCAACTTCATTATTACAGTACACGTGATGCGAGCTCGCGGCATGACCTGGTTTCGCCTGCCGTTATTCATCTGGTCCATGTATGCGACCAGCCTGGTCATGATTCTAGGTACGCCGGTGATTGCGATCACAATTCTTCTGCTCGCATTTGAACGAGTGGCTCGTGTTGGGATCTTCGATCCCGCGATTGGGGGAGATCCAGTTCTCTTCCAACACCTGTTCTGGTTTTACTCGCACCCTGCGGTCTACATCATGGTCTTACCAAGTATGGGCGTTGTCAGTGAATTAATTGCGAATTTTTCACGGAAGAACATATTCGGATATTCATTCGTTGCCTTTTCAAGTCTCGCCATTGCTGTCTTCGGCTTTCTCGTTTGGGGCCATCACCTGTTTGTTTCCAGTCAATCTATTTATGCCGGCATGATCTTTTCTTTTCTCAGTTTTGCTGTAGCAATTCCCTCGGCGATAAAAGTCTTTAATTGGACGGCAACGCTCTATAAAGGTTCTATCTCCTTCGAAACGCCAATGCTTTACGCACTCGGCTTTATTGGGCTGTTCACGATCGGCGGCATGACTGGATTATTTCTGGCAACTCTCGCCGTAAACATCCATGTAACTGACACGTACTTCATTGTGGCCCACTTCCACTACATCATGGTTGGCGGCGCAATGTTTGGTTATCTGGGTGGTTTGCATTACTGGTGGCCCAAGATTAGCGGTCGTTCGTATCCGGATGGTTGGGGAAGATTTTCAGCGCTTCTCATCTTCGTCGGCTTCAATCTAACTTTCTTTCCGCAATTCATAGCCGGCTACCTGGGCATGCCTCGTCGATACCATGCTTACCCACCGGAGTTTCAGATATTCAATGTGCTGTCGACTGCGGGGGCCTCAATTTTGGCGGTCGGTTACCTGGTGCCGGCGATATACCTGATCTGGTCCATGCGTTACGGTAAACGTGCGGAACCCAACCCTTGGAACTTGCCGGGTTTGGAATGGCAAACTCAGTCGCCACCGCCAACTGATAACTTTGCGACGACTCCTGTCGTTAGTTGTGCGGCATATGAATTCGCGCCACCTGAAGAGACGGAAGTCGTTGGGAAGTTTTCGCGAGGTTGAGTCAAAAGTCTGAGTGCCCTCACGCCACCCGTTTCTTCGCTGATACGGGATACGTTGATTCGGCGTCATGAGCATCCATTTTCTTAAGCGCTACCTGGTGAAGGTCCTTGTCTCGAACTTCCAGATTGGAAAACATAACCACGAGCAACAGCGCACACATGGCCAAAGTTGAGAGCACAAACAGAACCCCAACCTGCTCCCAATAAAGCAGAGCAATGACAGCGGCACTCGCGCCAAAGATCCACGCGAATTTACGATAACGCCGTTTTGTATCTATTCTTGATCTATTATTACGTCTCACTACACTGCCCTCCGCAAGTAGAACCCTGAAAAAACTCCAGGCTGCTGCCCGAGGTTCTTCTGCGTACCGATCACCTGCGTCTCACGTGAATTGTCGTCCGCTCTGAACCTCTTGAGCGTTGCCCACACACTGTTGGTTGGTGACACTCTGCCACCCTCATTTTCCCACCTCTCAACCATTTTCATGTCTTCTCTTATTGCAACTTCATTAGTCATCGTCTTAGCTCCTCATTCCTCCTTGATACGTGTTTGTTCGTTCACCTTTAAGCAAGCGCGGGAGCCTTCTCTTCTGCCAGGAGACTTCTGAGCATCCATGCGGCCTTCTCGTGCGCAGCTAATCGTTGCGTAAGCAGATCTTCAGTTGGCGCATCAACAGCAGTACGCGCAATTGCGAGTGCTGAACGAGCAGTCCTTGCCGACGTTTCATGATCTCTTAACAACTCCGCGATCATTTCGGTGGCGTTCTTTGCGGCCGGCGCCTCCTGGAGATACGTACGCTTCGTAAACTCTCCATAAGATCCAGGTGCGATGAAGCCAAGCGAACGAATACGTTCGGCGATTGCATCAACGGCTAACCACAGTTCGTTGTATTGCTCCTCAAACATCTGGTGCAAGGTAAGAAACATTGGCCCGGTGACATTCCAGTGGAAACTGTGCGTCTTTAAATACAAGACGAATGTGTCCGACAGTACATTTGACAACGCATCGGCAACTCTCTGCGCATCCTTGTCCTCAACCATGGGCAGCGGCGTTGTGTTCATTTCAATTCCTAAAGCAGCAGACATCTATATTCTCCTCATTACAAAGTTCTGGTTGCTCCTCAGGAGACAACGTTCACAGTTGTCAGAGTAAGGTGAATTCAGCCGGCTCGAAACCGTGATATCACGTACCGATTGCAGGTGTTTTCACGTTCTGAATCGCCGATCCCAAAACACGCATTCGGTCTGCCGCAAAGACACGTGAAACCACCCTCAAAACCCACGTGAAAACACCCTGTCGAAGCCCTTCTTTAGGAGTTAGTCTAAGGTCATACTTAATGAAACACAGGAGCAAATTGATCATGCATTCATTTAAATCACGAATTCTAACCATCAGTGCGATCGTTATTTTCGCGATACTCTTTCCATCCACTCTCGTGGGTCAAACGCGGACCTATACTGCTGAGAACCTCAATTACGTTCTCGTTTTTCCGTCTGCAGAATGGCGCACCGTCAATGTGCCCGGGATTATCAACGACAGCACAGAGTTCCGTTATGACAATGGTGGTGTCGTGCACCTGCGTATTCGTAGAGAGTTGGTGGGAGCCGATGTCACAGTCGCAGACTTGATTCAGCGGCAGCAGTTATTGCAACGATCTTCCCTACCCGGATACGTGAAAGAGCAAGTCGAACCTGTCGCAGGTCGTTTGAGTGGCGCCCGGTATGCTTACGAGTACGTCGCGAACGGTGAACCAACGGCTCGGGTTATCTATTACCTGGAAGCGAACAATCGCGTCGTGTACAGACTTGAATTCGCAGGCTCAACAGATCTGTTGCGGACGCTTTCCGAGCAAACCAATTTCATAGCGCGAAATTTTCGCTTGAAATAACACACCTTCGTCTTTCAGCAGGTCGCGTGTAAACACTCGTTCTCGACAAGTGTTATTACGCTCGCCAAACCTGACGGTTCGTCTTAGGTTGAGAGTAACAGTTGAACGGATGAAAGGACTATCGTGAAGAAGGAAACACCAGATCTAATGCTTATGAATCACTTGGATGAGTTGGCACATTTCGAGCCGGCTGGATACCCATTCATCAGCCTTTACCTGAACCTCCAGCCGGACCAACACGGACGCGATAATTTCGAGTCATTCGTCCGTAAGGAATTCAAAGCGAAGGCCAAATCGTTCGCGCCGGAGTCTCTCGAGCTGATGAGCTTCAAACGCGACACCGCTCGAATTGAATCTTACTTGCGTAATGAGGTACGCCCGTCCGCCAATGGTCTCGCGATTTTTGCGTCCGCCGGCGCCAATGATTATTTCAAGGCAGTGCAGCTGAGCGCTCCGCTAAAGCGACATGATCTCCACGTCAATGAGAGGCCACATCTCTATCCACTGGCACGTGTGATCGACCAGTACCCACGTTACGTTGCGTTATTAGCGGATACGAACTCTGCGCGTCTTTTTGTATTCGGCCTGGGCAACATCCTGGGTAGAGAAGAGGTGCAACATGAGAAGCTCAGCCCTACTCAGATAGGCGGCTGGTCTCAGATGCGCTACCAGCGACATATGGATAACTTCCACCTACAGCATGCGAAAGAGGTCGTGGAAGTGCTTGACCGCGTAGTGCGAGAAGAGGCGATTGAGCACATCATTCTCGCCGGCGATGAGGTGATCATCCCATTGCTACGCGAGCAATTGCCGGATCGCCTCGCAGAAAAAGTTGTTGATGTTCTGCGATTGGATATCAGGACACCCGAGCATGAAGTGCTGAACGCCACGATGGAGGCGTTACGCGAACACAACCTTCACACGGATGCTGAGAAGGTAAGGCAGCTATTCGACGAGCATCGTGCTGGAGGACTTGCTGTCGTTGCCTGGAAAGACACTGTTAAGGCAATCGAACAGGGCCAGGTTGACGAAGTATTGTTGAGCGCCTCTGCGCGAGAAATACGAACGGACGAGGAGGATTCGGATCGCTTTGCCGTCGACCAATATTTCTCCGATACGCCGATTGATTCCGATACTGAACCGGGTGATTTGCTGGTCACTCTCGCGCGCCAGACTGGAGCGCGTGTCACCTTCATCGAGGATACAGCACTACTCAGCAGCGTCGGTGGCGTGGGCGCAATGCTTCGTTACCGGATTTGAAAATTGGCAATTTGAACAAAAGGAAGGAGAATAAACTTGAGTAGCAAGAACAACATCAATGTAGACCATTACAAAACAAAAGGTCGCGGACGTCAGGGTGATGGAGTCGTTTACGACGAATACAACCGACTACGCAATCAAATAAGAAGACGTCGGGGTTTGTCAGCAAAACGATTACTGGCAAGAAAAAGAGCCCTTCGTGCCTCAAGGCAAACGGAAAGTAGAAGTGTGAGGCCGCAAGCATAGCAATCGCGTCAGTCCCGGCACCGGTGGCGATCATTCAGCGGGTTAGTTGCACAAGGAACACTGATGAACAACATCCTGAACTTTGAACGAATTCTCTGCCCCGTGGCTCAGGCCCACGAGTCTGACGAAGGTCTGCGCTATGCAATTTTGATCGCTCGTGCTTACGGCGCCACGCTCGCCGTCTTAACTTGCAACGACGGATCTTCACCTGGCGACGAAACAGTTGATGCGATGCGGACTGGTATAAAGCGAGCCATTGAACATTCATTCGTTTCGTTGCCCGGATCGGCGGATGCCGATCGCCTCGACTGGGAATTAACGGTGGTAAGTAAGGGCCGGCCGGAAGAGGCAATAAACCGTGAGGCTGCTTCCCAGAATGTGGATTTGATCGTCATGGGTTCGCGTCGTCGATCAGCTCCCAGCGTTGTGGTACTCGGATCGACTGCCGAAGCTGTCTGTCGAACGGCTCCCTGTTCAGTCCTGGTCACGCGTTTTCGTGATGCTGCAAACACCAGTCGCAAGCTCGAATTGAAGAAACTGCTGGTGGCAACTGATTTCTCGAGTCACTCGGGGCTGGCACTTCAATACGGCTTATCACTGGCTCAGGAATATCAATCAGAACTGCACTTGGTCCATGTTATCACCGGCGCCAAAAGTACTGAGGCTGAAATATCCTGGACGTCGGAAGACACTGAAGGTCCCTATCATGCTGCGGCGAGACGACTGCATGAATCAATTCCAGCAGAAGTCCACCTCTGGTCCAACGTGACACACGCAGTACGTGAAGGCAAAGCCCACCGGGAAATTGTTGCCTATGCAGTGGAACAGGACGTTGATCTCATTTGTATCGGGGCACATGGCCAGGAGTTCACGTTAGGCACGCTGTTTGGAACAAACACAGACCGCGTACTGAGGCAAGCACCTTGTCCGGTTTTAGTAACACGACCAGTGCAGTCGGAAGCCGAAAAATGACCATGAGTTGAAGAGGTGATGAAGTTGCTTAAGAAGTTCTATCAAATACTGGAATCGAGGAGACGCCGACGTAAGATTAGGAAAATCCGTCGCGAGTTCACACGAGCCGGATATCCTCTGGATCAATTCCGCGACTCTCAAATAGAGGCTGCGCTACGCGCGAACACTGATGTCGGGTTCACAATCAGCGCAAAGACAATTTACCGTACGCTGAAGCGACTTAAGGTAACCCGCGGCGAACAAGATCGTAGCGTTTTCTGGTAGGGAGTGTATCGGCAGCAGTAGCGGCACGCGCGACATGTTCGGTTGAAGTCGTCCGCTTGCGAAATGAAAGTATCTGAATATGTCAGCAGTAGAAATAACACCGCGTCTTGATGTTGAAGAAAAGCCGCACTGTGGTAGATGCGACTCAGAAGGACGCCGTCTGATCAAATTCACGAGTCCAAACGGCGAGGCGCACTACCTTTGCACCTTGTGCGTCGAGCAAGAGGATAAACGCGAAATGAAGTTCAGTCCTTCATGGAAGCGGTCGCGACGTCCACCAAGAGTTCACTAGGTTGTCACTTTCGGTTCAATTTTTAAGGACGACTGAACCTTTTCAAACGGAAGTTGCTGAGGACATAAACTATGAAGCTATCGATTGCAGTTGATTCTGCGATTTCAACCGAGGTACTCGTGCGTGCGGTCGGCGTGCGTCCCTGGCCCGAGGGTACGACAGCGCATGTGCTTTCAGTCGTCGCGGATGCCGAGGTCCCCGAGGAACTATGGCGCGAAGAGGGCTATGGGAAGCGCGCCGTGCAGCGAGAAATGGAGAGACGAGGCGAGCAAATAACTGCCCTATCAGTCGAGCGGCTCAGAGAAATCGGCATCCCGGCGGAGGTGGTGGTGACGAGGGGCGACGCTCGCTTTCTCATCCCGTTTTTTGCGCGGAAATGGTCTTCGGATCTGATCTTCGTCCGCGCACATATCCGCAAGGACTATGCGCATTGGATGCTCGGCAGTGTCGCCAGAGCAGTCGTCGCGACCGCTCCCTGCACCGTTCAGATTGTTAGAGATGCAGAAGAAGACCACGCCCAAAGTTTGGCTAGCAGCAGGAGAGTGCTGCTAGCTACCGATGGGTCGAAGACTTCGGCTCAGGCGGCGCGCGCTGTTGCAGCGCGACCGTGGCCAGAAGGCAGCGAGTTCAGGGTCATAAGCGTTGAAGAGCCGTGGACGATTAAATCATCCAAAGTGAGAGACGAGAAGGAGGCTCAGGAGGCAGTCAGCAGCGCCGAACAGGTGCTGGCCTCCGCACGATTAAAAGCGACCGGGGCGGTGCTCTCCGGTAATGCGAAACAGGCTATTTTACAGGAGGCCCAGGAATGGGCCGCCGACCTGATCGTTGTCGGCTCACACGGACGCCGAGGTTTCAGGCGACTGCTGTTAGGGAGTGTGTCCGAAGCCGTCGCGATGAATGCGCATTGCTCCGTTGTCGTCGTGCGCGCTCCGCGCAAGTCTGAAGCTTAATGCTTGCTTTCACGATCGCCACTTACAATATCATGTTCGGGAATCGGCTCACCCATCATCGACCACACGTGCGCGAACGCGCGCTCAATGTCTGCGACGGCCCTCCCACGCACTTCAATTCCAGTGTCACGCCACGGTTCGATCTTCTTCTCGGGAATGCCCTCCCACATTCGCCCGACGCATAGACCAGTGATGAAACCCACTTGCCCATCCACTGAAAGCATCTTGCGGTGGTCGCGTGAAAGCCAGCCGAGCGGAGAATCAAAGCGGGGCGGGTTGTAGCAACGCACTTCGACGCCGCCCGCACGCTCGTGGTCTGAGATGCGATCTTTCGGCCCGTTATTCAGTGCTTTCAGTGTCCGACCGAAGTGGGGGGCGAAACGGTGCGGCTGCTTCTGATCGTAAGGATTGGTGAGGGAAACGGGTTTTACAAAGATCCAGTCCAGTTTGAACTTGCCGACGAATGCGATTGTGCGTTCGACCTCGAAAGTGGTGATGAACCCCTTCTTGCCTCGCTCGTTTGAATTTGCCAGGGTGTCGTCTTTGGCGCCGATCGAGCGCTCGCGTTCACCCCGAAAGTCAAATGCGTTGCCATCATCGAAACGGAAGTCTTTGAGATCGTCGAAAAACTCGGCCTCGGGATTTTGAGCGATCAGGGGAATGCTTTTCACGGTTGGGTCAGCTTGCGTGCGATAGGTATTCATTCCCGTAAGGAGCAGAGTGGGCAACTTGATCCCGGTGAGAATGCCCAACGCCTGTTTGGCCCAAAAACTTTTACTCCCGAAACGGTTCTTCAAAGCGCGCTCAATTGAGACCGGAGTTCCATCGTGCGTTGATGTGTTCATGTCGCCGGCTATAACGACTGACGTATTTGTACTACTGATGCGATTCAGTAGTTCGTTGAGTTGTTGGCGACGTCCTTTCGGTTTGGTTTTGTCTTCCAAATGTTTTGTGCTTGCGTCACCGAAGAGGTTACTAAAAACAGCAGGGCTGCCAGCGCGAAAGCCCAGACAGTACATCGACTAATCTTCACTTTCACTTTCAAATACATCCTCCTGATCGTCTGCGACGTCCGCTCTCAACTTAGGCACACCAGCAACGGGAAGGTGCCAGCCGCGCCGTATCGCGACAAAGCGGATGCCGAAGCAAAGAGAAGCCCCCGTAATTGCCATCGCAGTGGGTGGAAGATTCAGCACGTGACCAGTTACCACTACGAGCGCGCCGGCCAGTGCGGCGACGGCATACAGTTCCGAGCGCAGCACGGTCGGAGTCTCGGCGACGAGGACCTCGCGCAGCATGCCGCCACCAATTCCTGTCAGCACGCCGAGCAGCGCTGCCATCACCGGGTTGAGCCTATAGCCGAGCGCTTTTTGCGTACCGACCACGGCGAAGAGTGCCAGCCCCGCGGCATCGAAAATAAGCACGTGGTTCTGGAGATTGCGCAGCCGTTCGCTGAGCGGATACCAGAAAAACACTACCAGCCCGGCGAGGAGAGAGACGGCGAGGTAACGCCAGTCGCTGATTGCTGCCGGCGGGACCGCACCAATCAGCAAGTCGCGCATAATTCCACCGGCACTGGCCGCCGCGAAGGACAGCACAAGCACACCAAATAAATCAAGACGTTCCCTGACCCCGGCTACCGCACCGCTTAGAGCGAATACGAAAGTGCCGATAAGGTCGAGCACCAATAGTGTGCGCGCCGCATAAGCCTGGAACGCTGCGAGCGCGTTCAAGGCCTCTTGATTTACCGAGGGCTGAAGCAATCGGAAGCCTGCTTTGATGTGTTTTGCGACACCTTCTGTAGCCAGCCAGGTTGAGATGGAATCACGCCTTAACCGCCTCGACGTCCAGAGTAATCGTCACTTCGTCACCTACGAGAATGCCGCCTGTTTCCAATGCGGCATTCCAGTTTAGACCAAACTCCTTGCGATTGATTTTCGTGGACGCCGATAAACCTATCCGGATATTACCCCACGGATCTTTTCCCGGCGGGGTTGGGCCTTCCACTAAAAACGTCACCTTCCGCGTCACACCGTGAATCGTCAGATCGCCTTCCACTTCCAGGTTCGACTGTCCGGCACGCGTTACGCGCGTTGACGTGAACGTCAACGTGGCGAACTTTTCAACGTCAAGAAACTCTGCGCTCCTCAAATGCGCATCGCGGTCCGGTTCACGCGTATCGATCGACGCGGCATCGATCGACGCTTCCACGTGCGACTTGGTGATATCAGCCTCGTCGACAATGATGACTCCGCTTACGGGTTTAAAGTGTCCCTTAACGTTAGTAATCATCATATGCCTGACCTTGAATTCGGCGGTCGTATGGACTGGATCGATGTTCCAGGTTGTGGTTGTCGGTTGTGGTGCATTTGCGCTCATTTTTCACTCCTTCTTCGGATAAAGCTCAGTTAAGTTTCGGTCATAGTCAGACGGGATGTGTCCGGGGATCATCCTTTGGCACAGTCATCGCGATGGCGATGATGGCAATGATCACCATCATCACATTGAATAGCAATGCGACGGCGGCCGCGAATCGAATGCTGATGTTGTCAGTCCTTCCCAAAAAAAGATCAGATAGAGGACCGAAGTTACCATTTAAACCGCTGAGGGATGTGAAGAGTGCTGCGGAGATCGCCACTCCAAATGCCGCACCCAAAGAAGACGCCATCTTGTAGAGTCCGGACGCAGCGCCTGCCTTGTCGTTTGGCACATTTGAGAGTGCCGCGTCGGTCGACGGCGTAGCGTAGAAGCCAAGTCCCACGCCGAAGAGTGTAAATCCAACAAAGGCGATGATCATGTACTGCCGAGCCAGCAGGAATGTAAAGGTCGTCAGGAGGATTCCGGCTCCGGTGATCGCACAACCCATCAACATCGGCTTGCGCGCGCCCATTCGCTGCAGCAGCTTCTCACCGACACGAATGGTGCTCAAAATCGCGACGAGATAGCCGATGGTCAACAGCCCTGATTGCAAGGAAGTCAGCCCGGCCGCCTGCTGGACCAGTGACAGTGAAACAAGCAGTGTTCCGGCTGCGCCATTGAGCAGGAAGTTAGAGAGCGTCGCTCCCGCATACGTCTTGTTGTTGAAGAGCTTGAGATCGACAAACGCGTACGGGTTGCCCGATTCAATCCTGAAGAACACCACCGCGCTGAGAACGAAGACGACAGCAAGTGTGATTACCACGGGATTCAGCCATCCCAGAGCGCTGCCTTGTCCGATGACAATGTTCACCGCCACCATCGCAATGATGAAAGCGGTGAAGCCGTACCAATCAAAACGCGTCTTCTCTGTCGAGACGCCTTTGCTCTCCGGCGCACCTCGTAACAACAGAAAGCTTATAACCGCGACGACGATCGACATCCAGAAGATCCAGCGCCATCCGAGAGAAGAGGCGACGAGGCCACCGAAGAGCGCGGAGACGCCCGAGCCACCCCATGACCCGATGGACCAGAAGCTGACCGCACGCTGACGTTCCCTGCCGTCGAAGTAGTCCTTAATTAAGGCCAGGGTCGCCGGCATGATACAGGCAGCCGACAATCCTTGAATGATGCGTCCCGTCATCAGAAAGGTGATGGTGCCGGCTGGAGAGATAGCGATCAGCAATGAACCCAGAATGCTGAGGGCCAGCCCGATGAAAGTCATCTTCAAACGTCCCAGCCGGTCTGCGAGCCCACCCGCGACAACGATGAAGATGCCTGAGAACAGCGCAGTGATACTGACGGCGATATTGTTCAGGCTTTCGCTGATCCCCAACTCTTCACGCATGGTCGGGGCGACGTTTAGCGTTGTCTGCGCAAAAAGCCAGAACGTAATGACGGCAAGGACAATCCCGATAATGAGCCTGTTGGCGCCTTGAGGCGTGTCGGACGTGATAGCGCCAGTTGTAGAAGCCATAGGGGAGAACCTCAGCTCACGAGATAAGTCAAAGCGGCAATGACGAGTGCCTGGGTGCCGTGGGATAGCGTCGGTTCAATCACCGGCGCAAAGAACTCAGAATGATTGACGGGGATGTCCTGCTCCACCCGCCCGGCAGCGAGAGCGCGTTGATACTTCTCTGGATCCGTACCGCCAACTCCCCAGTAGGTATAGGGGGTCCCGAAGGCATTGGGTATGTCACTGAAATCTTCGCTCGCGGTCAGCCGTCCCAGGTCGAAGACGGTTTCTGTTCCGAAGTGGCTCCGGAAGGCGGACGTGATCCTTTCCGTCACTTCCGGGTGATTGTCGGTGAGTGGGTACTGATCGAAATACTCGAATTCAGGCGGGCGCGGTGAGCCCGACGCCTCACACTCGGCTCGAACCATGCGCTCGAGGCTGTCGATCATTCGCTGGCGCACAGCCATATCATAAGTCCGCAGATTGGCCAGTAGCACCGCGCGATCGGGGATGATGTTGCTCTTCGAACCTGCAACACTGCTGCCCACAGTCAGCACTGCAAACTCGCCGGGCTTCGTCTCGCGCGACACAATCGTCTGCAGGCGCAGTACAACAAGCGCCGCCAGGACCACGGGGTCCACGCTGTTGTGAGGCATTGAGCCATGCGCCCCCTTGCCGTAGAGGGTGATGCGAATGCTATCGCCGGCAGAGAGGACTGGTCCTGTCTGTGTGCCGATCTTTCCTGCCGGGTAAGCGAGCACGTGCTGCGCGAACGCGACATCCGGTTTGGGGATACGCTCACGCAGACCGCCGTCAATCATCGCTTTCGCGCCGCCGGCGACTTCTTCCGCAGGCTGGAATAACGCGATGAAGGTTCCACCCCACGACTGCCGAGTCCTGGCGAGGAGTTCGGCCGCGCCCAACAGACACGTCACATGTGCGTCATGAGCGCATGCATGTGCGACGTTAACTGTGTTGCCGCCGTCATCAACTGCGGTGACCGTAGAAGCGTAAGGCAAGCCTGTGTTTTCCCGAACCGGGAGCGCATCCATATCTGCTCTCGCGAGTACTGTCTGTCCTCCGCCGTTGCGCAGGATGCCGACGACTCCTGTCCGACCAACTCCTTCGAGGACTTCGTAGCCGAACTCCTTAAGTTTTGTTGCAGCGAGCGCGGCAGTTTTGGTTTCCTGAAAACTCAGCTCCGGTTGCGTATGTATTTCCTTGTAAACACGCTCCTGCCATGCAGAAGTTTCCCGCAGACCTGTCAGAACCTCGGCGATTGAAGACGTTGCCTGGTCGCGTAGTTTCTCTGTCATTCCTTTCACCTCTTCGCAACTGTGAACACCAATCTCTCTGCCGCCAACGATCGGCTATGGACCCTCAGGAATCAGCACCTGCACATGTATGGGTCCTTCGTTGACTCAAATTGCGGAGCAGACGGCGTCGGTTTCCTCGGCCACCTCCGATTCGGTTTCTTCGTCACGTCGCGGATACAGAATGATCGTTCCCAACACCGCCGCGATCACTGAGGCAATGAAGATTGCGATTTTCGCGGCGGCATAATCGGCCGCGCTTGGGAATGCCAGCCCGGCGATAAATAGAGACATCGTGAATCCAATTCCCCCCAGCGCGCCGGCGCCGACTAACTGACGCCAGGAGTAAGCTTGGGGTTTTACCGCGATGCCGCTGCGTACTGCGAGCCACGAGGCCGTCACAATGCCGACCGACTTGCCCACTACCAGTCCCAACGTGATCGCCGCCATCAATCGTGCGTTTTCCCGGAATACGTCAGCCGACCAGGCCACGCCAGCGTTCGCCAACGCGAAGATCGGCAGCACGATGTAGCTCGACCACGGCTCTACAGACCGCAAGAGCTTGTCGGCAGGTGACTCGATCCGGTCGTGGATCGTATCCAGCGCCCGCAGCGCCGGCTCGGATGGTCCAGACCGCATGGCTTCGTCTCTGTGGAGGTCTTCGTCGTGGATCACCGTCGCTGCCTGCGCGAGTAGCGCTCTCAGGTTGGCGGGTGGACGCGTTGGGATGAGCACGGCCAGGATCACGCCCGCTAGCGTGGCATGCAATCCAGCCTCGTGCAGGAAGAACCACAGAACGATGCCGCAGACCGCATATGGAAGCGCACTGTATACGCCGATCCGGTTGAACCCCATCAACAGCACCACCACCGCGACGCCCAGGATCAGATAAATCGTGGCAATCTCGCCGCTGTAGAACAGCGCGATAACGATAATTGCCACGATATCGTCGATGATGACCGCAGCCGTCAGGAACACGCGCAGCTCGATTGGGACACGATCGCCAAGCAATACGATCAGCGCGACTGCGAAGGCAGTATCGGTACCGATTGGAATCCCCCACCCGTGCCTGAGGTGGGCCGGTGCAATCAAGGCGTAGATCAACGCTGGCAAGACTATGCCACCAAATGCTGCGATCACCGGCAGCGCGCCCGATCGAAAGCTCGCGAGGTGGCCCACTGTGAACTCACGCTTGATCTCGAGCCCGACCACAAAAAAGAAGATCGTCAAGAGACCGTGGTTGACCCAGTCAAGCAATGTCAGATCGAATGTGGAGGCACCCCATTGGAATCCTAGTCTGGTCTCCCACCAGGACTGGAACGCCGGACCGACAGGTGAGTTGCTAAGCACCAGCGCTAGCACCGTCGCGAGCCCCAGGAGCAAACCCGACGATGGTCCCCAGCGAACGAACCCGAACGCAGCAGACTGGATCCGATGTCCCAGTGCGCCGAGCATCGCATCGGCCAATGAGCTTTCGTCCCACGCGCCCGCGTAGCGGCGACCGTTGATGAAAAATGTCGGCGTTACTCTCGCACCGCTCCGTCGCACATGGTCGACATGCTCGCGCACGCGCTCCTGCGCCGCTCCTAACGCGGCCTCGTGCTCGGGCAGCTTCAACTCGCGTGCAATCCGGTCGAAGTCGCCTTCGGAGAACGCGGGCCCGCGCCGCATCAATGCCTCGTGAGCTTCCCAGAAGCGTCCGGTGGTTTCTGCGGCGTACTCGGCAAGCTCCGCGGCGCGGACAGCGTCCTCGCTGCCAGCCATGGGGAGATGACGAAACACATAACGCATCCGCTCGCCGAATCGGTTTCGAAGCTCTTCAATTACCTCGTGAACCGCGTGACAAGGGCCGCAGGAGTAGCTGCCGTACTCGACAAGCGTCAGTTCGGCGTCTGGTGGACCCAGAACGTGGTCGTGGTCCATGTCAACCGGAGGATCAAGCTTGTCCAGTCTCATATCCGCCATGACTCCAAGTTCAATGCATACGTTTTCTGAGATCCACCATTACATTATCGATATCATTCATCCCGACCAGGCCGGGAATCTCGAACTCTGCTCGCGCAGCAACAAGGTCCGGCATCCTACGATAGGCTTCCAATCGCGAATCTACATACAGCCGAAACTTGTCTCGCAGCGGTGGCTGGGCTTCGGATGGCAACAAGTCGACGAGCATGTAGGCGCTTCCGATGTCATTTGCTTCGTCTATAATCTGCTGCCGCCGCGCATCGAACCGAGCCGCTGCACCCGAAAAAGAAAAAGCGATCAGCAATCCCAATAGCGCCAGGAGCGCGCCCTCGACCGTTCCAATACCCGCTCGCGCTCCACAGCCATCCGCCACAAACCGATACGGCGACCGACTTCCAACAAGAACAACATACCGACGAGCAAGCCAAGTGTGTAAATCATATTGGTGAGTGCAAAGCTCATTACCTATCTACCTCAACGAACATTTGCCGCATCGCGAACAGGCTCGTGCCCAGCCCTTCCAATCTGTGGCAACCGGCGGTTCCGTGTTCGCCGCTTAAACACGATATTGGCGGCTTGCTTCGATCAATCGCGACGTGAATTGGTCACTTGTCAGGTGCAGGGATTACGGTTCCAACGCCTCCGCCGCCCATTGCCCATAGAAGTTAATGAAATGTCCGCCATGTGATTTCAAAATCCCGCATGCTCGCTCGCGCGTTTCCCCGTCCTTAGTGATAACTCCAATCAAGTGATGACCGGCAAGCAACTCTTGCTCAAGACGCCTCACAATTACGGGCGCGTCATAGAAAGCTGGCAATTTTTGCGTTGAACGAAAGATATGAACTGATACTTCTCTCGCCGCGTCGTTCGCACCGATCTGCCGCGCCGCTTCTTCGTCCGTCAGGAGCGCTATCTCTTTCTCCGAGAAACCTGCTCCAATAAAATCGCGCAGCGCGTCTCTCATGTTGTCCTCATTATCGATGACCCCGACGACCTTATTCATCGGGTCGAAGGTGAATGTGGAGTTTGTGCCGCTGTCTCCTGGTGTGCCTTGCATAGTCTCCCTCCTTGCAGTTCCTCACCAGCAACGCCGAAGCTGTGGTGGTTAGTTGTCGCTCGCGGCTGTTCTGTCGCCTGAAAAGGGATGCAACAGTTTAACCGAAGCCACCTCTCAATGTATTTCCTATTTTTGGCTTTTGTTTTCTAATCCTGACGTGGAGTTCAGGAGCGAAGCCCCCGCATGGGACCCCGCCATACCCCCGGAAAGATCGCACGACATGCTCGAGATCAAAATATGCGGGTTATGGGCCAAACGAGGAGGTGATATTAATGGAGGAGAAAGGTTAGTTATACCTGATAAATACAAAATCATGATGCTGCGCGAGGGCCGGATAATCTTCAACGGCTCCGATGAAGAGCTCTTCATGAGGACAAGAACATCCGGGAATTTCTATTACTGTAAGGGTCGTTGGGGACGTATGCTACTACGAGCGCCGTCCCCACCCACCCCAGCCTTCAATCTTCAACTCACGCGGCTTTCCTCGGAACTGTGCAGAAACTATAACGACTTCAAGTATTCGACCAGGTCTTTCTTCTCCTGTTCGGTCAGACCTAAGATCTTAAAGCTGTCATAGTGGTTGACGACATCCAGCAGAGTTGCAAACCGCCCGTCGTGGTAAAACCCGCGTTTCATGTGCGAGAACAATCCGCGCAACGGTGTGGTGCGATAAGAATTGTCGGGTGCACGACTCGCATGAAAATCGTCGATACCGATCTCTGATGCTTTGTGCGTATTCCATCCAGGTTCAGTAAACAGCGGCGGCACGTGACACTCCGCACAAGTTGCCTTGCCGTTGAAGATCGCTTCTCCACGAGTAGCGGCAACTCTATCAAAACTACCTTCAGGCGGTTTCGGCGGCGGGATCGCCAATTGATAAAACTGCAGCGCTCCCAGTTTTGCCGTCACCATATCCTTCTCGCTTCGTTTGTTTCCGAAACCCGCACGTGCAGCGACCGGATACTTGACCGGGTCGTTTAGACGCGCATCGTAGAAAGTTCCCTGCCCTTGCAGTTCCAGATTCGCGACGTATGCGTTCCAGTAAGTGACTCCACCCCAGCCGCCACCCCACGTATGCAGGTTCACGCCGGCCTGTCCGAACGCCGGCGGAATGATTACCGCGGCGGTCTTTCCGTCAGGACGAAACGCCTTACCATCCAGGTTCAACTCCGCGTCGAACTTTCCTCGTCCCCAACTGCCAAGAACGGTTTTGACTGTGGCTTCATCGACTCCCAGCAGGCTGGTAATTGCGCTTAGATCCGGAGCAAGTGAAACGATCGCGCCAACGTTCAGGTCCTGGTTGGACCAGCCATCGAGACGACGTCCAATGCCTGGTGCAAAAGCGTCGTCAACAGTCGAGTGACAAACGGCGCATGTGAGACCGACGGCTTTGAGGCTACCGTTCGGGTTGAAGGTTCCTTTCACTCCGAGCACGGAGTCGAGCTTTATAAGCGCCAGCGTAGTGGCCGGATCGTCGAGGTCCACCTTTCCCTGCTTGAGCTCATTGATCAATGACTGAGGCAAGGCGTCCATGTCCACCTTCAATCCGACGGCCAGGGCAGTTTTTGGGCTAACTCCCGGGCCCACGCCACCGAACTTGATGCCCTGAATGGCATGATGAAGCTTGAGCTTGTCTGACCAATAGGCTTCATCGCCAAAGGTGTCGTAGCGAAAGATTTGTTTCCCTTGCTCCATCATCTCTTGAGCGTTTTCGCTTATCTGCTGGTCGAATCCCTGGCTTTTTTTGTCTGAGCGTTGCGCACGACTTCGCTCAGCGAGATACCCTAGCGCGACGGTCAGGCTCATCGCCAATACCAAAATCTTGATAAGCGTAGTGTTGGAGTGTCCCAATTGGAGGTCTCTCCCTTTTCGCGGTAAGTCTGCCCCAGGATCAGTACTGTGATTTTTACTCTCTGACATAACGAACTCCTTATTGTTTGCACCACAGGCACACTTCGACGAGCCTCTGTCTATTCATTCTTAGGAATTGTCGTTTTAACCTGTACGCGTTCTTCTCTGAATGCAGGGCGTACTATGTCGCAAAACTGATTGAGGAGATGTCAGCCAGCCGACCTAAATGCAAAAACACTTGCAGGCCAACGAAGAGAAGCGTGCTTATGTATTTCTGAAGATCTGTTAACGACCTGATACGGATCCACCCACGTCCCAGCTCGATAAAGCCACGTCGCATAAGGTCGTTGAGGACGGAAGTGGTTGTTTGACGCGAGGCCCCGATCAGGGACGCCACATCCTGATGCATGAGCGGAATCAAGGACTGGTGTCCTCCGGCCGGTAGTGCATACGCAGAAAGCTCGTGCAGCAATTCGCAGACGCGCACCGGAACCTCTTTGGAAGTAATGTCCGAGAGTTTCTTCTCCATCCTCCGGCGGCGATCGCCAACCATTCGGATGTAGTTCAGAGCAAGATTCGATTGACTCTTGAGCAGACTCACAAAATCGTGTTTCTTAAAAACCAGGATCGTCACGTCATCGAGCGCTTGCGTCATGTTACTGCGCTCTGACTCGTCGATGAGTGCGAACTCACCAAACATCTCGCCGGTTTGAATGATGTCGATAGTGATCTCTTTACCCGAACGCGACAGCACTGACAGTTTGATTCTTCCCTTCTTCAGGAAATAAACGGAGTTGGCCCTGTCGCCTGGCATGTAGACAAACTCTCCACGCTCTTTATGAAGGCTGCGTGCGGCCGCGTTAATTGTTTTCATCTCGACTGGAGATAAACCTGAAAGCAACTGAACTCGCTGACGGTGATGAGACTGGCTAACGAAACCGTTTTCGTGATTCGGATCGGGTGTGATGTTTTGGCGAAGCGCAGCCTGAATGGCTTTGTGCTGGCCATCAACTCGTGAGAATGGGACCACAGACATGACAAATTCCTCTCCCTGCTAAGCGTATTGACAACCCTGGCAGGAGACTACGGTGTTAACACCTGCTCGCGCGCGTGTTTCCACTTGATTGCGTTGATGAATTAGCCACAAAAAGGCACCAAAAACACAAAATGGTTTGCTTTAACCTTTTGTGCTTTATGTGCCTTTTTGTGGCTAACTTTTTGTGGCTTTTGCGGCTAGTCGCGAAGCCACCCGCCGGAAAATCCTGCGCGGCGCAGTCCCGTGATGATGTGGGGACAGCTTCGCATTAACCGCCAAATGAATTCTGATCGATAGTTCTCAATCATCAAAACTATAGGACCCTGATCCAGACCGTAATAGCCCTTTGAAATCCATCCCTTGCTCGAACCTCCGGAAAACGTCGGGTTGAAACTGCACTTGAATCCATACTTACTGGTCATCTCAGGAAAGCTTTGGTCGAAGTAACGGATCGAGGGCAATACAATTTCAGGAGCAAACGGAAGCGAAGCAATCACGGCCCAGGGAGCCAGTGTGCCGTCGTCCGGTCCGTCCGGAATACCGCGGTTGATGTAGTCATAGAATTGATGTTCCTTGCCTGCGATGTTTTCAATTGCTGGCCCAGGGCCATCGCTCGCGGTAAGACCCCAAATGAATTCGCCATAGCCTTTGAAGCCTCTGGGGTTCTCAATAGCGTACTGTTGCTGAGCGTAAGTCGCGCGACGGCTGTTTTCGAAATAATCGATTCCTCTCTGCCGCATGTAGTCGTCCTGAATGGAGCGAAAATCGATCCACATGTGCGAGAGCTGATGGATGAAGAGCGGACCAGCATAGACGAAGTCGTATCCATAAAGACTCCTCCATTCATAAGTCTTCGTCCAGGCATGGTAGCTTTCGTTTGGTAAAGGATGCGTTGGCGATGCAAGACCGAGAATGTAAAGAATCAGCGCCTCGTTATAGCCATCCCAACGATACTTTAAGAACCCATTTTCGGGCGTCCAACCGTGCGTTACCGTGTCTCCACTATCTTGCGCCCACTGCCAATCCGCGCGTCGATAGAGGGCCGTAGCAAGATCGCGAATTTCACATTCGTTCTCGGTGTCGCGATCGAAATATTCGGCAGCAGTCAATGCACCTGCGAGCACGAAGGTCGAATCGATAGTAGAGAGTTCGCAATCAAACGTACGACGGCCCGTCTTCATATCGAGAAAGTGATAGTAAAAACCTTTGTATCCCGTGGCATCAGGTTCCGGACCCTGCGGGCTATTCCAGAAGAAACGCAGTGACGTCAGCGTTCGGCTAATCGCGTCGTCGCGCGTAACGAAACCACGCTCGACACCGACAGGATAGGCGGCCAAAGCAAACCCGGTTGGAGCGATACTGCATGGTGCCCCCTGGCGTGTGCTGTCCGGCACCAGACCGTTCTCAGGGTTTGTCTCCCTCAGAAAATAGTCAAAGGTAAGACGCTGGAGCTCTTCAAGCTCAGGCTCCGAAAACGGCCGTGGCCTCGACGCTATCGCAACCTTCTGTTCGAAATCCGCCATGATGATCACGAGCTACAGTTCACGGGTGCTGGCTGAACGCGCAGCTGATCCGCGTTTCAGGCGCTCGTCACAAACATTCCAGGCTATGTTGGAGAAGAATGCCTCAATGTATTTAGGCCGCTCTGCCGGTTTGTAGTCGAGCAGAAAGGCATGCTCCCACACGTCCATCACCAATACTGGATTGAATCCCGCGACGTTGCCCGTCTCATGAAGCGTAATCCAGTGATTTGAGAGCCGTCCGTTGGCCGGATTCTCGTAACAGATGGCCCAACCGACGCCGCGCATTTTGCCGATACCAACAAAATCCGCCTTCCAGATGTCGTAGCTGCCAAAGCTCGCTTCTGCCGCACGAAAGAAGGCAGAGTTCTTCTCCGGATTACCCGGTCCTTCCCGTTTCATGTTGCCGAAATAGTATTCGTGCAGGACCATACCGTTATATTCGAAGCCCAGGCGACGTGTGAGCTCGGAGTAAGCCGGCACTTCCTCCTGATCCACTTTGCCGTCTCTCAGAAACTCAGAAATCTTCTCTGTAAGGTTATTGGTCTCTTTGACGTAACCTTCATAAAGTTTAAAGTGCATCTCCAACGTGCGATCGGAAATGCCATTCAAGCCACTCAGATTGAACTGCTTAGCTTGATACGAATTCGTATTGATCATTCCATCACTCCTCTTTCATCTACGGTTACTTTCAATCTCACGATACACTCGTTTCATTTTGTTACCGCGAGAGCACGGACTCTCGTGAAGCTTTGTACGTTCGAGCGAGGCTTTTTGGCTTTCCATGCACTGCCTGGTCCGAAGCGCGCTTAATTAATTCAACGATATCGCTATAACCGCGTTCTCTTGCAACCACTAAGGCGGTTCTACCCGGCCTGCAGATTGTTTCGGGATCAGCTCCACTACTGAGCAACGCTCGAGTGATTCCGATGTCACCGCTACCCGCCGCAAGCAGCAGAGGCGTACAGCCACACGCGGTAGCCTGGACGTTTACGTCCGCTCCAAACTCCAATAATGTTTGAACGGTGGAAGTGTGGAGGTTGGCAATAGCGAACAGGAGCGCAGTGCGTCCCTCATTATTTCGCGCATTTACGTCAGCTCCATCGAGCAGTAACGCTTTGACAGTCTCGCGCTGACCATTAAGGGCAGCACGCATCAAATCCGTGTTGCCTCCTTCATCTCTTCCATCAATTTGAGTTCGTGTTCGCAACATGAGAGATTAACGTTTTGGTCCGCCGTTACTCAGACTGACTTCCCTCCAATCGGCAAGAAATTGGTCCAGTCCCTTATCAGTCAGCGGGTGCTTGATGAGTTGCTGCATAACTTTGAATGGCATCGTGGCTACATCTGCGCCAGCGCGCGCCGTTTCAATCACGTGAATGGGATGGCGAATGCTGGCCGCGAGCACTTCGGTTTTCCAATTGTAGTTGTTATAGATTTCTACGATGTCACGGACGAGTTCCAGACCGTTCCGCCCGATGTCATCGAGTCGCCCGATGAACGGGCTGATGTAGGCGGCACCCGCTTTCGCAGCCAGGATTGCCTGCGCAGCTGAAAAGCAGAGCGTAACGTTAACCTTAATCCCCTCCGACGTTAATTGCCGCGTGGCCCTTAAACCGTCAGTAGTAACAGGGCATTTAACCACCACGTTGGGTGCGATCGCCGCGTACTCGCGCCCCTCGCGCAACATACCTTCTATGTCGAGACTGGTGACCTCAGCAGAAACATCACCCGCGACCAACTCACAGATGGCAGCCACGTGCTGCTTGAAATCAACGGCTCCTTCTTTTGCCACGAGAGAAGGGTTCGTCGTAACGCCATCAACTACACCGAGTGAGACGCCTTCCCGAATCTCATTCAAGTTTGCTGTATCTAGAAAGAACTTCATCAGACTTTCCTTCGTGTTGAGTGCTCTCACCAGTCTTCTGGGCCACCCAGGTCGTTATTTGTGATCGAGTAGTTAACCGTACCGTCATTTACGCGGAGTCGGGTGTTGCCACCTGACCATGCGAGTGTTTCCACTTGGTCATCTCGTTGAGCGCTACAGTCATTACACTATCTCCAGCAGGTAGCCCAATTTTGGTGTGGGGCCTCAATTACCGCGAAGCTCAGCGATCAAAATTCTGACTTAGACGCGCAAGGGCGAGAGCGCCTAACGCCAGACCAAAGTCGCGTAGCGCGATGTCGTAGTAGCCCGGAATCATCAACAGGTTCACTACGATCATTAAGAGCCAGCCGGAAACGATGTACGCAAAAAATTTCGGCTTAAACAAAACTCCGAGTCCCGCGATGATTTCGATAACGCCGGCGACGAGCATCAACTCGTGACCATGACCGCCGACCATTTTGTTGACGAACGGAGGCAAGTACTGCTCCCAGTTCACAAGTAAATTGAAAAACTTATCCAGTCCGGCGACTATTGGCGCCACGACGAAGCCGACGTGCAGGATTTGGTAAGCTTGATAGGTTGGGCCGGAGACGCCGGCCTCAGCCAGTGGCTTTTTTCGGGGAGTGGTTCGGGTTGAGTTATCGATAATGTGTTCCATCTTTTTATGTCCTTCCACCCAAGTATTGACTATGACCTTAAACAAAGGTCCAGATGGCTCATAGCGTGAAAACACTTGTTCTGCATACGTGTTCCCACGGTTATTTATCGACCTTGGAAAGTTTTAATGTGGAGCCGGAATATGAACAACCGAAGAGAAAAGCCGGACTGGGGGGATACGGCCCGTAAACATGATTCGCTACAGATATAAGAATGCAAGAATACTCTTCGTAGGTATCAATCCTCATTTTGGCTCGTTCGATCGAGGTGTGCCATTCTCCAACAACAAGATGTTTTGGTATCTACTCTCCGATGCCGGAATCCTTAAGGAAGCGAGAAACGAGCTGCGAGATGATGACAACTTAAGACGAATTTACAAAGAGAAGTTCAATGTCATTTACGGTTTGGGCTTCGTAAATATTATTAACAGACCCACACGTGACATCACCGAGCTTAAGAAAGGCGAGGAGTTGCCTGGCCGTAGAAGAATCGCGCGTATCATTAAGACTGAGAACCCTCCGGTCGTGTGTTTCATCGGTAGAGTCGCCTATGAAAAATACATCGGATCGAAAGATTTCTCTTTTGGCTGGCAAGAACCCATCAACAAGTCCAGGATCTTCGTCATGCACTTTCCCTTGCGGGGCGAAGCGATCGTTAGAACTCGCGAGTTAAGGCATTTGGTGCAAGCCACTTCCAGTCCGCTGCTTGCCCCAACGGATCCGCTACCTTTCAAGAGTGCTAGAATCGCACATCTGAACTCATCGCGCGGATGAATCGGGAGTACCTGGTAGGGTCGTTTGCGTCAGCATCATAGGTTTTAGAGTTATATGGCAACTTTATTTGAGATTGTTACTCTCTTCGACTGCGACAACACGCTGCTCGACCACGATCACGTCGTAGCAGATCTACGGAATCATCTCGAACAGGAGTTTGGCCCACGCAATAGAGATCGCTATTTCGAAATCTTTGAGGCCTTACGTAAGGAGTTGGGTTACGCCGACTACCTGGGTGCATTGCAACGCTACCGGCTCGGCGCTAACAACGATCCTCGTCTACTCAAAATGTCTTGCTTTCTGGTGGACTACCCATTTGCCGACCGAGTCTATCCAGGAGCGCTTGACGTGATCGAGCATTTTGGTAAGTTGGGACCTACAGTCATTCTGTCGGATGGCGATGTGGTCTTTCAGCCGCGCAAGATCCAGCGCTCAGGACTGTGGGACGCGCTCGGAGGTCGAGTACTCATCTATATTCATAAAGAGAGTATGCTGGATGATGTCGAACGGCGTTATCCAGCCCGGCACTACGTAATGGTCGACGACAAGCTACGCATCCTGGCGGAGATGAAAAAAGTTTGGGGAAACCGGCTGACGACGATCTTCCCACGCCAGGGCCATTACGCGTTGGACCCCCATAACATTGCTAACTACCCGGCCGCCGACTTGACCGTTGAGCGTATTGGCGACCTGGTTGATTGCGACTTATCCAGCTTGCTTGGCAAGGCCGGCAGTAAATTTTAAGAGGAAAGCGCACAATGAAAGTCAGTCCATTGGCAGGAAAGCCGCCTGAACCAGGAATGCTGGTTAACGTCCCAAAGCTGATCACGGCGTATTACACCGATGTGCCTGACCCTTCGATCCCCGCACAACGAGTTGCCTTCGGCACTTCAGGGCATCGTGGTTCGGCTCTGCAAAAGGCTTTTAATGAGTGGCATATCCTCGCGATCACGCAGGCAATTTGTCTGTATCGAAAACTGCAGCACACAGATGGTCCACTGTTTCTCGGGATGGATACTCACGCGCTTTCGATGCCGGCGTTTGCGAGTTCGCTCGAGGTACTGGCAGCCAACGGCGTCGAAGTCCTGATCGCCGAGGACGACGAATACACTCCGACGCCCGTGATATCGCACGCGATTCTCACCTACAACCGCGGGCGAAAGACTGGACTGGCCGACGGAATCGTGATCACGCCGTCGCATAATCCTCCTGATGACGGCGGCTTCAAGTACAACCCGCCAAACGGTGGGCCGGCGGAAACCGACGTCACCGACTGGATTCAGGCAACCGCGAACCAGTTCCTCGAGAGTGCTCTTCAAGGTATTAAAAGGATTCCCTTCGAGCGGGCGCTTCGCAGCTCCACTACACACCGGCACGACTTTCTCAGTTCCTACGTAAGTGATCTGGCAAATGTTATTGATATGGATTCACTTAGCGGCGCGAAGGTGAACATGGGTGTGGATCCGCTTGGCGGCGCGGGCGTTCACTACTGGGCGCGAATTGCTGACCAGTACAAGTTGGATCTCACTGTCGTAAACAAACTCGTCGATCCCACTTTCCGTTTCATGACTGTGGACTGGGATGGCCAGATCCGCATGGACCCATCCTCTTCTTACGCCATGACGAATCTGATCGGTCTGAAGGATCGCTTCGACATCGCCTTTGCTTGTGACACGGATCATGATCGGCATGGAATCGTCACGCGGAATGCAGGTTTGCTTCAGCCCAATCATTACCTGGCGGTCGCAATCTATTATCTTTTCCAGCATCGACCTAAATGGAATAACGCGGCGGCCGTCGGTAAGACGATGGTCAGCAGTCAGATCATCGATCGTGTCGCAGCGAAACTGGGCCGCAAGCTCTACGAGGTTCCGGTCGGCTTCAAATGGTTCGTGGATGGCTTGCTCGACGGCACGCTCGGTTTTGGTGGGGAGGAGAGTGCGGGTGCATCTTTCCTGCGTCTCGATGGCACTGTCTGGACTACGGACAAAGATGGAATTGTTCCGGCCTTGCTTGCGGCGGAGATCACTGCTCGCATAGATCGCGATCCCGCTCAGATTTATCAGGAGCTAACAAGCGAGTTCGGAGAGTCGGTATACACGCGCACGGAGGCGGCAGCCACAGTGCACGAAAAAGAAATTCTAAGGAAACTTTCTCCGCAGCAGGTTCGCTCGAAAGAGCTTGCAGGTGAACAAATTCAAACTATCCTGACGCATGCGCCAGGTAATGGGGCACCCCTCGGCGGGCTGAAGGTGGTGGCGCAGAGCGGATGGTTCGCGGCGCGTCCCTCCGGTACTGAGGACATCTACAAGATTTATGTGGAAAGCTTTCGGGGAACGGATCACCTTAGACGCATTTTGGATGAGGCACAAACAATCGTCAGCGATGCCGTTGCTTAAGCTGGTTCCTCAAGAGGGAAACTTTTAGAGGAAGAATTGCGATGCTATTGGTTTCTTTCCAGGAACTGTTTCAGAACCAATGCCTCATTGTGCTTTTCATCTCGAGCTGCATAGATTAGGGTGATTGTTCCTTTCCCCGCTTTTTCCTTCAGCACTTTTATCAGATCATGTTGATGACCAATCTCAGTTTCATACCGTCCGCGGAACCTTTTCCACTTGTCCGGATCATGCGCAAACCATTTTCGCAGTTCCGTACTCGGAGCGATCTCTTTCAGCCATAAATCAACCCTCGCCTTTTCCTCAGTTAGACCGCGCGGCCAGAGCCTGTCCACCAGAATACGCAACCCATCGTCCTTGTGCGGTCGCTCGTACGCTCTTTTTATCTTGATATTCATCTCTCCCTTTTGCGCTTTGCTCAGTAGCCTGAAAATTCCTCTGTTCGAATGTTATCATCGTCGACTCCTGCTTCGTTCAGCGTCTTACGCATCGCAGTCACCATCGCTGCTGGGCCGGCGAGGTAATAAATGGGAAGTGTGAGATCACCAATGTATTTAAAGAGCATGGGCTTGGTGATGTATCCAGTTTCGCTTTCCCACTTCCGGCTTGATTTTTCCATCTCCGTCATCGTGCCGACAAACGTGTAGTTTGGGTTTTCCTTCTGTGCTTCCATCAGTTGGTTCAGAAACGCAGCATCTTCCGGCCTTCGGTTGGAATCGAAAAGAAAAATTTTATGAGGAAGATTATCGTGAGTGGCTTGAAGGATGATGCTTCTGACAGGCGTTACGCCGATGCCGCCGGTGAGAAAGACTGCGGGGGTACGCGCATTGTTGTGGAGCGTGAATGAGCCATAAGGAGCATCCAGGGAAACTTCCGTTCCAATCTCCATTGTTCTTAATACCCGCTTGAATGCGGTATCACGCATTCGAGTTGCAAACATTAGGTCGCCTTCATAGGGAGCGCTCGCCAACGAAAATCCGCGCGTGTTGCCTTCGGCATCGGTTTCGATGGGATCGATTAGAGTAAAGTCACCAAATTGTCCAGCCTTGAATGTAAAACCTGCTGGCTTTTCAAAATGGAATGCCATTGTTCCATCGGCGACTTCCTCTTTTCTTTGCAATATCGTTTTGTAAATCGGCATTTGAACCTCCTCTTACGCGTACGAATGATTTCCTTGGAAAACGTTCATTCTTTGCGTTTCGCTCGGACCGTCGATCGTTACGCAGCTCTTCTTTTGCCTCGACTCAAATTCCTGGAGTATCTACTCAGGTCGTCGTCAGCGGCTGCTCTGACGGCGGCGGTCTGCATCTCCGCATCTCTGGCTTCCAAATTCGAAAACGCTAACACCATCATTAGTCCAGATATCGCCAGGGTCGACAGCACGTAGACGACAGCTACTTGTTCCTCCAACAACAACGCAAAAACCGCAGCCGCTGCGAATAGCCAAAAGAGCCTCCTACGGCGTCGTCTCTGTATTTTGATTTTGTCCTGGTGTCTCATTGAATCAACCTCTTTCGTTTGTTTTGATGGTGCACTCATGTGCCTTGCTTTTTCGTCGCCTCTTAAAATTGGTGAGTGAATTGATTGCTCAATTGCTTCGGCCTTACGATCACCAGCATATGGTCGATTCAAAGACCACGAAACCGTGTTATCACGCGCGCATGGCAGGTGTTTTCACCGCCCTTTCCTTTGGAAACTCTGAACGGATGATCCACGCCCACCATTGAAGTGGTAACACCTGTCATTCTTGAGCGTTAACACGCTATTCGGTACCGAACATTTGGGATCCTACAGAGGTTGGACACTACCAATCAGGATGGCAACGATCGATCTGCACGTGGTTCGTTTTGATTGACTGGACCCAATTCCATTCTGGCCTATAGACCAGTGACCTAAAACTGGGCCTTGATCAGATACACAGACGAGGTAGATGAGGACTAACAACACTCTCGGTTCCAGGAAACAGATCCTCTGTGCTGGTTCTGCGAAAGCTATCGCCCGGTTAGGCTTTCAATCTGCGTGTGATCCACTTGCTCAATTCCCGCAGCCAAAGCACCGAACTTGCCACCGCTGCACAGCCTAGCCAGTCGGCTAAGCTCAACCCCACGGTGAAAAACGCTCGCTGTAACATCGGTACGTAGACCACCGCTACCTGGAGAGTTAATGACAGAATTATTGCCAGCCACAACCAGCGATTGGTGAACAATCCACGAAATGCGCTCCGCTCGTCCGAACGAGCATTCAACACATTAAAGCTTTGAAACAGAACCAGGGTCGTGAAAGCCATGGTTTGCGCGTAACGCAAGTCGCCCGAGCCTTCAACAAAACCACCGGGCAACGAAGCGTCGAGGACGAACAACGTGCCCCCCGCCATCACAGCGCCGACGAAGAAGATGCCAAACCACATTTGGCGCGTGATCACTCCCTCTCCTTCCAGACGCGGCGGTTTGTTCATAATTCCCGAACCTGCCGGGTCAAGGCCCAGCGCGAGCGCTGGCGCACCATCCGTCACGAGGTTAATCCATAGGATTTGAGTAGCCAGCAAAGGCAGCACTAAGGCGCCGTTACCTGCCCCCGTCAGCCCGATGGCGTCGGCCAGGAGCACGCCGAAGAACATCGTCATCACTTCCCCGCAGTTTGACGACAGCAGATAGCGCACGAACTTTCTTATGTTGGAGAAAATGGCGCGTCCTTCTTCGACCGCGGCAACGATTGAAGCGAAGTTATCGTCCGCCAGTACTATGTCGGCCGCTTCTTTAGCGACGTCCGTGCCTGTGACGCCCATGGCCACTCCGATGTTGGCGGTCTTCAGGGCCGGTGCGTCGTTGACCCCGTCGCCTGTCATTGCCACGATGGCGCCATCACGCTGTAATGCCTTTACGATTTGTAGCTTGTGTTCAGGATTGACGCGGGCATAGACAGATACCTCTCTGACCGTTTGAAGGCGCGCGTCGTCATCTTGCAGCTTCTCAAACTCCGTACCCGTAATGGCTCGCCCACTCTCGATGATGCCGAGCTCGGTAGCGATAACAGCGGCGGTTAGAGGATGATCGCCCGTTATCATTATCGGACGTATCCCCGCCGCTTTCGCGCGCGCCACGGCATCACTTGCTTCCGCGCGCGGCGGATCAATCATGCCGATCAATCCAGCGAACACGAGGTCTTGCTCGACTCGCTCGTCAACTTCACCGACTTCAACGGCGTCAGCAGACAGTGATCGAAAGGCGACACCCAACGTGCGTAATGCTTCACGTGCGAGGTCTTCATCAAGCTTCACAATCTCCGCTCGTCGCTCATCGCTCAAGCTTCTTGTCTCTTGGCCCACAAGTTCGTGCGAACACAGCATGAGCAACACGTTAGGTGCTCCCTTCGTGAAGACTAACAAGCGTTCCTCTCGTTCGGCATCAGTATGAATCGTAGTCATCAATTTGCGCTCAGAAGAGAAAGGCACCTCTCCGACCCGCTCGAAGCGCGCTTCCAGTTTTTCATCCTTCAACCCGGCTTTGCGCGCCGCAACGATCAACGCCCCTTCGGTTGGGTCCCCCTGCACGGTCCAGAATCCGTCGCGCTCTTGCAAGACCGCATTGTTGGCTCGGTCGGCGACGGCAAGCGCACGCTCCAACTCGATTCGTAGACTTTCGTCAATCATGCCTTGGTTGTTCCCAGTGATTGCCCCTACTTCCTCTTTACTAACTTCGCCGATAGGGGCGTAACCCGTACCGCTCAATCTCACGCGCCCGTTCGCTGTGACGATCACCCGCACAGTCATCTCATTCTTCGTTAGCGTGCCTGTTTTGTCGGAAGCGATGACGTTCGCCGAGCCAAGCGATTCAACCGCCGCGAGATGACGTACAATCGCATTCCTTTTCGCCATGCGCTGCACGCCAAGTGCGAGTACGACTGTCACCACCGTGGGCAATCCTTCCGGCACCGCCGCAACCGCTAGCGCCACCCCGAGAATCAGCACGTCGAACAGTGCGGCGAAACCACGAACATCTTCAACGATGATGATCGTTGCAATCATCACGATAGCGATGACGACAACGATAATGCTGAGCAATTTGCCGACACGCGCGAGTTCCTTTTGCAGCGGCGTGGTCTCTGCCGGCGCTTCTTTCAGCATCCCTGCGATGCGCCCCATCTGCGTCTGCATTCCCGTCGTCATGACGAGCGCCCGACCGTGTCCATAAGTAATAGCCGTGCCGCTGAAAATCATATTGCGGCGGTCGCCGAGTCCTACTGCTTCTGTAATCGGAAGTGTGTCTTTTGAAACCGGAAGGCTCTCGCCCGTCAACGCCGCTTCCGCTGTTTGCAGTGCAGTTGAGTGAATCAGGCGCGCGTCGGCAGGAACTCGGTCGCCTTCTTCGATGAGAATGACGTCGCCTGGTACTACTTCCTTCGCCGGGATGCTTTGCCGCGTGCCGTCCCGAATGACGTTAGCGTGCGCCGCCGACATCTCGCGCAGTGCCGCCACCGCTTTCTCAGCTCGTGACTCCTGAATGTAGCCCACCACCGCATTGAGCAGCACGACAGCGAAGATCGCTATCGCTTCATAGGGTAACGCCGATTCGCGCTCATACAACCAAAGCGCCGTCGAGATCGCCGTCGCGCTCAGCAACAGGATGACCAATACGTTCTGAAACTGCGCCAAAAACTTTCTCCACGCGGGTGGGGGTTCTTCCGTTGCTATTTCGTTCTTGCCGTACTCTTCGAGTCGCGCCCGCGCCTCCCTTTCGCTCAACCCGTGTTGCGCGTCTCCACCCAGTACGTTCAGCGCTTCATCAACGGTTAGTTGATACGCGTCAGACTGATGACTTTCGATCGTTGCGGCGACCAATTCTTCTATCCCTTCGAGGTACAATTAACGCTTTCACTTCTGGCGGATTGGTTTGCTCGCAACCATGGCAAGCTATATGGCCGATCGTTGCCGCGCGAACGCTAGCCGGTGCGCTCCCACAGCGAGCATCTTCCATGATACCCGCTCGCATCCGGTAAGTTCAGTCGCAAGCAACGATCGGTATGTACGATCCTACATCTAATGCTGGACCAGCTGGAGCGTGATAACACTTGATGCGCTTAGGTGGAAACCCGCTTCGACCTCTCGTTGAGTCTGCCGCGAAGAGCGTGCGCAGCTATTTGACCGGCGAAAGCCAATGCTGGGTTCTTGCCCGCGGAAAGTACGGGTTTGCCTTCGGGCTCAGCCCCGGTCGTTTACGGTGAAGCGATGCTAACCATGCAGCCTGATAGAACAAAGCGCAAGATTGTACAGGAGGCTTACCGCATATTAAGTGCCTAAGATTGAAGGCAAGATAATATTTCGCATGGAGCGGGCGACGGGATTCGAACCCGCAACCCTCAGCTTGGGAATCTAATCCCGAGGTCTTGTCTATCAACACTTTAGCATTTTTCCTAGGGTTTTCGCCATTGCATACCTTTGCACTCTTTGCATTTTCATGCCCCATTTGCACGTTCTTGTGGGACATTTGTGGGTCAAAGCACCAACATGATCCCGCTCTCTCGTCACCATAGCTGAAGCATGATTTACTATGTCCTAGTCCATAGTAAACGGATCGCCGCAGAACAAACTTGTGGTTAACTGTAGTGAGTGTCGTTATCGCGGGAGAGATTTACTGATGAGTGGTTACGACTTTGAGAGACCCTTCATAAGTCAGGACGCAATGAAGGCATACGTGGCGACCGATCGGGTTGTTGCACAGAGATATGGCAAAACAGTGAAGGCTACTTCCCTGTCGAATATCGAATACAAGATTCGCTTTGATCGGCTGAAACGAGAAAACAACATGAAGCCCCCGCCGAGCTGCGGCAGAATCTTTCCTGGCTACCTTGTTGTCAGGAAACTGAATACTCCAGCGCAGTATGAAACATGGATACCGGATGACGCGTTTGAGGAGATCTACCAAACAATTCTGGCCTGAGTTCATCAATGACCATCTGGATAATTTGGTGAGAGAATTTTTGTCAGCTTACCATTTTGGTTGGTTAAAAGGCTTAACAATTAGTTCATCTTTGTTTCGACGTAATGGTCCAATTTTTTCTATTTTAGACCGGTAGCGAAATGGGCAGGAGCTCATGGTCCCGTTTTTTCTACTTTACCCTGGCCGTGAAATGGGAGCCTCAACCTCGATGCTAAAGTTCAGAAACGGGCAGCATAGTTTTTCAAGCGTCACGAATTCCGCTGCTTTCAGAATGACGTTTGGCGCATCGAGTTGAACCTGATATCCATTTGATAGTTCCCGGATCTCTTTCAGATTCGAGAACAGTTCTCGACTCGTCGCCAGGTGCTGCTCTCTTTGCGCAGGCGACAAAACACTCATGTCGCAAGCTATCGGCGATTTTCCTCGAGCGTCGTCGTTCATGCTCTTAAAGCCTCATCGAATCTTGATCGGTGACTGACCAAATCGTTACTGTACCATCTTCACTTCCTGAGGCGAGGAGTTTGCTGTAAAGAATGCCAAGCTTATTACCGAACTAAGATGTTTCTCACCAAAAAAGCACCGAGGTCCAACACTGGATAAATCCCGCAAGCTACCTTCCAACTCTGATCAGTGGTAATATCGCTGCAAAGTTGCTTTCTCGCTAATCACAATTATCTGTCTGCGATCAAGACCCTGACTAGGTCACCCACCGTTCGGTAGAATCTATGCGAGACCTGAATAACTCTTCCATCGTTCCAACCAGCGCTAATCAAGATAAAGCGCGAGTGTTCATCAGCTATAAACGTTCAGTTCCGGATGAAGATGTAGCTTTGAGAGTTTTTGAAGCATTACGTATCCAGCATGAAGTCTTCATCGACCAAACAATGGTTGTGGGAACGCGCTGGGCCGAGCGAATCGAAACTGAACTGAAGCAAAGCGATTTTCTAATTACCTTTCTGTCTGCACACTCCGTGCTCAGTGAAATGGTCCAGGGTGAAATAGAGATCGCGCATCGTTTGGCAAAAGAGCATGATGGTCGTCCAACCATTCTTCCTGTGCGGCTAGCGTATCGGGAACCGTTCCGCTATCCGTTAAGCGCATATCTTAATCAGATTAATTGGGCCTACTGGAGCGGTCCGGAGGATAACGACGAGCTGATAGAGGAACTCTTATCAGCTATCTCCGGTAGAGCTTTGACCATAAATGGCTCTGAGTCCAAAGCAAAGTTGATTGAAGTCAGTGAACCCTCACCAATGCCGCCGCAACCTTTGCCACAGGCCCAGCCAATCGTTTTGGAAATGCCAGAAGGAACGATGGATACCCAATCCAAATTCTACGTGTCGCGAGCTTCTGATGTGGATGCATTAGAAACGATCAAGCGACAAGGTGAAACAGTGACAATAAAGGGTCCACGGCAAATGGGTAAAAGTTCTCTGTTGATTCGCACCGTTGCGACGGCGGCTAAGGCCGGTAAACGGATAGCGTTCCTCGATTTTCAACTATTGGATAAAGCTGCCTTAACGAATGCCGATCTCTTTTTTCGGCAATTTTGTTCCTGGCTTACTGATGAATTGGAGATGGAAGACCGCGTCAACGACTATTGGAACATGCCTCTCGGAAACAGCCAGCGTTGTACGCGCTACGTCGATCGCTATCTCTTGAACGACTTGGATGCTCCTCTAGTGCTTGCCATGGATGAAGTGGATTGCATTTTTGATACAGACTTCCGATCTGATTTCTTTGGCATGCTGCGAAGTTGGCATAACAAACGGGCGACGAGTGCAACATGGAAGCGATTGGATCTAGTTTTAGTCACCTCGACGGAGCCATATCAATTAATTGAAAACTTGAATCAATCACCCTTCAATGTCGGATTGAAGATCGAACTAGACGATTTCATCCCTGAACAGGTTGCCGACCTCAATCGGCGTCATGGAGGGCCTCTTAACCCTACAGAGCAAGCTCAGTTGATGACGTTGCTCAATGGGCACCCATATTTAATTCGCCGCGCCCTTTATCTTCTCTCAAGTCAACGCTTGTCAATTGTGGATTTGTTTGCAAATGCCACAGACGACCGCGGTCCCTTTGGTGATCATCTCCGTTATCATCTTCTCAGGATGCACAAGAAGAATGAGTTGGTCCAAGGCCTTTTAAGAATTATTAAGCACAATAGTTGTCGAGACGAACAAATATTCTTCCGGCTAGAGGCTGCAGGTTTGGTAAGACGTGAAAGGAACGAAGTCGTGCCTCGCTGCCAGCTTTATGCGGACTATTTCCGGGAACATCTCCATGAATAAACAAAACATATACACTGTGGGTGGAACAGTACAGGCTGGCACCGGTCTGTATATTCCCCGAAAAGCGGACAAAGACTTGCTCGATCTTTGTCGTAATGGAGACTTTGCTTACGTTCTCACGCCGCGGCAGTTGGGCAAATCAAGTTTAATGGTCCGCACCGCACAACAGCTACGCGAAGAGAACATACATTCGCTCATTGTTGATTTAACTGAAATCGGCATCCAGGTTTCCGCAGAGGCATGGTATTTGGGATTACTGGTCAAGATTGAAGATCAACTGTCACTTCGGACCAACGTCGTTGAGTGGTGGGAGACACACTCTAAGCAGGGATTGACACAACGCCTCACTACTTTTTTTGGAGAAGTTTTACTGGAGGAGATTGAAGGGCGTATTGTGATCTTTGTTGATGAGATAGATACAACCCTAAGTCTAACATTCACGGACGATTTTTTTGCCGCCATTCGCTACTTCTACAACGCGCGCGCCTATAACCCAAAATTCAAGCGACTGTCATTCGTACTGATAGGCGTAGCGACACCCGGCGACTTGATTCGAGACCCTAAGCGCACCCCTTTTAATATAGGGCAACGTGTTGACTTGACAGATTTTTCATTCGAAGAGGCACTACCCCTCGCTAGTGGTCTAGGCT
>JBKPPU010000103.1:0-4235 GCA_046733695.1 Acidobacteriota bacterium | reverse complement strand
CGGTATCTGTGGCAAGAATTCTGCGAGGAGTGTGCTAACATCGAAACCTCCCCGGATCTTCTTCAATGTCTGAATTGAGCGCCTCATTCTGGAAGAGACTTTTGCCGTTCGCTGCGTGCCTCGTCCTGTTCGCGGTGTGCTCTGCTGCACCGGCTCAAACGGTCGATGTGTTTGGCGACGACGCGGCCGATCCAGTGCGACTGTTCGAACGCGGACAAAGCGCACATTCGCGTGGCGAACTGGAAAAAGCGATCGGATTTTACGAGCAGGCGATAAAAGTGCGTCCGGAATTTCCGGAAGCGGAGTTCCAACTCGGCAGTGCCCTGGCCTCGCTCAACCGTCTCCCCGAAGCTGAAGCCGCCTTTCGTCGCTCGATCTCTTACAAGAAGAACTGGTCGCTTCCCTACTCCGCACTCGCCGTCGTGCTGATGCGACAGTCTCGTGACAAAGATGCAGAACCGTTTTTCCGTCAGGCGCTGACTCTCGACAACAAAGAACCGGTGGCGTTGCGCATGCTCTCGGAGTTACGGCTGCGAGCAGGCGACTCAAAAGAGGCTCTCGATCTCGCAAAAAGAGCAACAGCGAATGCTGAAGCTCTCGCTTCTGCATGGGTAACTCTGGCGATGGCAGAGCGAGCCAACGGAAATAAAACTGCGGCCAGAACGGTACTCGATCAGGTGCTTACAAATGACCCCGGGAATGTCGCCGCGCTCATGGAGCGTGCGGATCTTTTCAAAGATGAAAAGAACTTTGATCTCGCCATCACGGATCTCAGAGTTGCCGCGAAGTTGAAGCCAAAGGATAAAGGTGTAGCGTCGCGGTTGGCCCAGGCACTTCAAGAAGCCGGGAAACCCGATGAGGCACTCGCCGTGGCAAAGGCCGCCGGACTCGAAGTACAAATCACTGGAAACGCCGGCGGCATTGTCGGAAGTCCGGAAGAAATTGAAGCGGCAAACAGCGAGGACCCGGCCGTAGCTCGCAAGGCCCTCGAAAAGCTGCTCGACAAAAATCCACGCAGTGCGATGTTGCTTGGGCGTCTCGGTGCTTCCTACCGCACTGATGATCCCGCGCGTTCACTCGAGTTCTACCGCAAAGCTGCGGAAGTTGAACCGAACGCTCCTGAGCACGCACTTGGCTATGGCGCGGCGTTGGTCCAGGCGCGACGTTTTCCCGAAGCCGCATACATTCTGCGCCAGGTCGTGAAAGCCGTCCCTGACAATTATGTTGCGCGCGCGAATCTCGCGACCGCGCTGTACGAGTCGAAGCGTTACCCGGAAGCGATTCCTGAATACGAATGGATCCTGACGACTAAACCGGAAACCGTCGTGGCCCATTATTTTATTGCCACCGCACACGATTATCTTGGAGAATACCCGGAAGCACTCGCATCGTATGAGAAGTTCCTGACGGTCGCCGACGCAAAAACAAATCAGCTCGAGATCGACAAAGTCAAACTGCGACTGCCAACGCTCCGGCGACAAATTCAATTAGGAGAGGGCGTGAAGAAGAAGCCCTGATCGTACTTCGCATGACTCGCGACACACAGCGCAAATTTGTATTTCCAGCACTATTGCTGCTGTTTGTCTGTGTTCACGCAGTCACGGCTCAGGACGGGCAAACATCTGACCAACAATCAAGCCAGCAATCATCTGCTGCGCAACCGTCGCCCACTCCGCTGACCGCGCCACCGCCGTTCAAGATGATCGTCAAAGAAGAGCGCACACAGATCGAACAATTCCAGGATCCTTCCAAGCGCCTCAAACTCACGATCGCTTACGCCGGCCAACATCTGACCGCCGCCGAACAACACACCGCGCGGGAAAACTATGAAGCGGCTTCAGTAGAAGTCGGCATGTATCACGCCCTGATAGAAAACGCGCTGGCTTTTCTCAGTACGGTCAAACGCGACACCAACAGATCACGCGACCTCTATAAACGTCTCGAGCTCGCGCTTCGGTCCGATGGTCCACGTCTGACCGCAATGCGTCGAATCACGCCGCTCGAGTTTGCCGTTTGGATAAAACACGTGGAAGACTTCGCCCGTGACGGTCGCACCGAAGCACTGAATTCGTTTTATGGGCACACCGTAGTGCGCGATCAGAAGACCGAGAAGAGCAACGAAAAACCCAAAGAGATTCCAACTCCGACCCCTAAGAGTAATCAACCATGATCAGCCGCATCCTCCTGACTTTCTCGATCGCCCTTTTTGCCATATTCAGTTTTGTCATCCCGGCCGTTGCGCAACAACGAGACCATCTCACAGCACAGGAAGTGGATTTGGTGAAAGAAGCTCAAATGCTCGACAAACGCATTGACGTTTTCATCAAAGCCACCGAGCGCCGCATCATGGTGATTAATGGCTCGGGTGCTGCTGCCGCGAATGCGAAGCAATTGAAGAAGGATTCGGAGAAAGGATGGGGCGAACTGCCGACGGGTTCGCGTGCAGAGCTGGTCTCCGATATCGCGAAGATTCTCGACGAGGCGATCACCAACATCGACGACGTCAGCGCCCGCGATGAACGAAATCCGCTGATTGCAAAATCACTTCGAAAACTGGCCCAGGCGACGACTACGATCATGAGTCAGTTGAAACCACTGGCCACCGAAGCAAAGAGTGAAGCCGAAGTTGCGAGCTTCGAACTCCTCAACGAAGACGCGCAATCCATCATGGAAGCCGCGAACAAACTCCCACCGGAAGTCGTGACCGACAAGAAGGATAAGAAGAAGAATAATTAGCCGCGCATTTACACAGATTCACGCAGATCTGCGCCGCGTCAATCTGCGGCTGTTTTTAGTGTCTTAGTCACGCGCTTGATTGCTTCAACAATCCGTTCCAATCCCACTTTCGCGTTTGCCGCGTTCCGATCATCCAGGGCCTGCCGGAAATCCGTTAACGGCTGCGCCGCGTAGCCGGTGTAAATACCGGGCGCGTATATCTGGTGCTTGTACCACGCGCGACCACGCAAACCTCCGGCGTCTATAAACTGCCGCTCAGCCTGAATGATGGCATCGTTAATCCTGGTCAGCCGCTCGCGGTCGGAATTTCGCACCGCTTCCTGACGATTCTTCTCGACTCGCCCGGCTTCTTTCGCGAAATCCTCAAGCGCCGACGTCATCGACTTATCATCCAGTGAACTAGCGAGATTACGCATATGCGCAAGCCTCATCGCTTCGGAAAAGAAAATTCGAATCTGCGTCGCGTAATCGCTGTAATCAAACGAAAGTCCATCGGCTTCGGCAAGACGCATCGCAAGCGTGCCCCAGAGTTGAGCCGCCGCTACGTGATATTTAAAGTCCGGATCGCCGAAGTGGTCCATCCAGTAAAAGGAATCGTAAGCGGAGTGATAAACACCGTAGTCGCCGTTGAAGCCCATGTCAGTAGATGGAACTCCGAGGTGCTGGAGAAACGGCGTGTAATCCGATCCTGAGCCGAGCGCTCCAATCCGGGTTTCAGCCGTGATTGACTCGCCTTCCGGACGATTCTCTCGCGCGTGATCCTGCCACTCTTGATAAACGCTCTTGCCCGTCTTCGGATCCTTTATATCGCGCGTGGTTGCGCGCATCAACTTCCACAACGAAGGCACGGAAGAAGCACCAAAGTGTGGTCCGGAAACGGCCGCATCCAGGTTCAGATAAGCAACTGCCTTCTCCCTGAGATCGTCCGCAAACTCTTCGGCCCATTCAGTCGAACCGATGAGTCCATATTCTTCCGCGTCCCAACTGCAAAGAATAATCGTGCGTCGCGGTTTCCAACCCTGCTTCAACAACGCGCCAAAACCCCGGCCCACTTCCAACATCGCCGACGTGCCGCTGTTTGGATCTACTGCGCCAAACACCCACGCATCGCGATGATTGCCGAGAATCACCCAACGGTCCTTCTCTTCGTTTCCATCGATGCGCGTCACGACGTCCCAGATCTTCCGCTGCTTGTAATCCATGTCAGTCTTCAGACGCAGCTTCACGTCGTTCGTTCCGCCGACGTGATAAGCGAACGGCAAGCCGCCCTGGAATCCACGCGCAGGGCGCACCGGACCTTTGAGTTGCGAGAGAATCGTCTTCGCGACGTCGTAAGCAATCGGCTGCACGGGTATGCCCGTCAGATCGGTCGCTTCTTCGGGTCTCAAACGCTGCACTCCGGGAATCGCCGGTTTGCCGGGCGTTAGAGGATCGCCGGGATAATCAAACAGGTACTGCACCGAACCGCGTTGTCCTGATGCAACCGGACGCCATGGTCC
>JBKPPU010000102.1:0-14481 GCA_046733695.1 Acidobacteriota bacterium | reverse complement strand
CAGTGAGCTACTGAGAGAAGCTTTTGATGGTCGTGGCATCTTTCAACTGTCCGCTTCGCCTGTCCGACCATTCGTGGCTTCTGCAGGTGGTTCCTTGAACGCGGCCGCAACTGGTCTACCCTGATTATCACGCAAGAGGATTTCGATTCGTCGTTCAGCCTGGCTGAGTCGCTCCTGGCATTCGCGCGAAAGCCGGATCCCCTGCTCAAACAATTCCAGACTCTTTTCCAGCGGCAAGTCGCCGTCTTCCAATTGGCGCACGATCTGTTCGAGCGCTTCGAGTGAAGTCTCAAACGTGCGGCCCTGTTCTTTACCGTTTTCCATGTCTATTTCCGACGCGTTTTCCGCTGCGACTTCTTGAGCAGCGGATTGTTTGCGTCGATATTGCCAATCGCCGGCAACTCCTTCATCACATTATCAACTACACGTTGGACCAGTGCGTCGTCTTTGAATTCCGTTACCTTCCAGCTTTCGGCGTCGCGTTGCATCGTGAATTCAATTGTGCGCTCCGGCGTCGGAGCTTTGACTTTCGCCGTATCACCTTCGGTGGTGACGGTCATCAACCGCGGCACAGTCACGACCAGCAGAATAAACGGTCGCGGCTCAGACTTCTGCGCAAAAGTCTGTAGCTCCTTCACCACTTCAGCATGAACCGTTTGTTTCAACTGCGGCAACAACGAGGGCACCGCCGCATCAATCCGCTGTTGAATCGAACTGTTCAGCGCGTAACCATACCGTGCCGCTGCCTTCTGGCTCACGCTCGCGGCCATATTCTTCGCGACCTCATCGTCGTTGATTAGCTTTTCAAACGCAGCGACGTCGTTTCGTTGTGCTGCATCGACGAGTAGCGTCACTGCATAAGCGGGAGTCGCTTGATAATGCCGCCACCAGAAGTATCCTGCAACAGCAACTCCTATCACACCGACCAAAACCAACAACGCGAGTATCGCGAGCACACGCGGCCAGCGCCTGCGCTTCCGTACTCGAACACGTTTTGTTCCTTCCGTCGGCGGCCCGTCCGGTCCATCCAGATTGATTACAATTCGCTGCCGCATTAATCCGTGGCTTCGATCCGTTCGACCCGTGTTCCTAATTTGCCCTTTTGCAAACGCACGCTAATAGCATCACCAGGAGATACCGCCGTCGCGTCACGTATCAATTTCCCGGAGGCATCCTGCGCTACCGCATATCCTCGTTGCAATACCCCAAGCGGAGATAGAGCGTCCAGGGACGCCGCAGCGAGGCCGAGCCGTTCGCGTCCCTCCTGCAATTTCTCGGCGACGGCTCCGTCGCAAGCGGATGAAGCTGCGTCGAGTCGTGCACGTGCCTTGTTCAACCGCGATTTTACTTCATCGAACGCGTGCGACAGCGCCTGCTGTTGAACCCTCGCACGCAGGTTGACGATCTGATACTTCGTGAGTCTTACGAGTTGCCGCCCCATATTGTCCAGAGCGGAACAAATCTGATCTTCGCGGGCAGCGACGATCTCGGCTGCCGCGGAAGGTGTGGCCGCGCGAACATCGGCGACGAAGTCAGCAATGGTGAAATCAGTTTCATGGCCCACGGCTGAGATCACGGGAATCGCGGACTTGCGAATCGCGCGCGCGACCTCTTCCTGGTTGAAGGCCCAGAGGTCTTCCGTCGACCCGCCGCCGCGGCCAACAATCAACACATCGACTGCGTCCGCGTGACGACCCTCATGCAGCGCGCACTCGTGATAAGCGTTGATGAAACGAATTGCACGCGCGATATCCGGCCCCGCGGCATCGCCCTGAACCTTTGCCGGTGAAAACAGAACGTGAACTGTCCTCGTGCGGCGTGAAATCACGTTCAGAATATCGCGAATCGCAGCCCCCGTCGCTGATGTAACTATGCCAACTCGCCGCGGAAACACGGGCAACGGGCGCTTTAATTCTTTTGCAAACAGACCCTCTTTTTGCAGACGCTCGCGGAGTTGTTCAAACGCGATCTGCAGTGCGCCGGCGCCGACCGGATCGAGCGCGTCAACGACGAGCTCGTACTCCCCACGGGGAGCGTAAACGGAGAGTTTCCCGCGGGCGCGAACTTTTAGACCGTTAGCCGGACGAAAACGAATGCGTGTGTTTGTCGAGCGGAAGCACTTAGCGCGTAGCTGTGCATTCTCGTCCTTGAGTGTGAAGTACCAGTGCCCCGACGAGTGATCCTTGAAGTTTGAAATCTCCCCTTCAACCCACACGGCAACAAAGCGCGATTCGAGAGCGATCCTGACGGAGTTCGTGAGTTGGGAGACAGTTAACGGGCGGCGCTCGGGCTCATCGAAAAGCGCGTTGAAGAGAGGTTGGTTCATCTAAGTATTGCCAATTGCCGATTTTCAATTGCCAATTTAGTTTTCCGTTCCCCAATTGGCAATCGGCAATTGGCAATTGGCAATACAGTTAAGGCGTATTCAATTCCACTACCGGACTCAACCTCACCGAAGCACCGTCGCGGTTCGTGCGCACGCGCACACGAGGTGACGCCGACGCGGAATTCGATGCGTAGGTGATCGTGTAAGCCGAGCGTAGCTGGGCCACAACGTCGTCGTACGCTCTTTGCAAATCCTCGAGACGTCGAATCGGATAATACATCCCACCTGATGCCGCAGCGAGCTTGCGTCCTTCCTCATCCGCACGCGTGGTCAGCATGAGATAGCGTGTGCGCAAAGGATCGATCGTGATCTCGGGTTTAGGCACACTCCCCTCGGGAATCAAACCCGATGGCACATAAAGCGGATAGACCAGCGCGCCCGACTCACTCAGCGCGTCCAGAATAGCCGGGAACGGCAGAAACGATTTGTTGTCGTCGCCGTCTGACATCACGACGATCGCAGTGCGCTCGCCACGCAGGCGTTTGACTTGTTCGCTCAGGACGTAACCGAGCGCGTCATAAAGCGCAGTGCCGCCACCCGCGTCGATCTCATCGAGCTTTCGCGAGAGGAGTTCACGATCGCGGCTGAAATCTGAAATGATCTGAATGTCGTCGCGAAAACTGATAATTGAGATTCTGTCTTGAGGGCTGGTCGTGCGGAGGAAGTCGCGCGCGGCCTTGCGAATGAAGTCCATTCGCTCCTCGATGCTGCCAGAGACGTCGAGCAACAAGACGAGATTAAACGGCTCATTCGCGGGAGCAACATTCGTGACACGGCGTTCGACTCCGTTTTCCCAAACTGTAAAGTCTGACTCGCGCATACCGCCAATCGCACGGCCATTACGATCCGTAACGCTCGCATTGAATCGCATCAACTGCGGCGCCACTGCAGTAACAATCCGGCCGGGTGTGGATCCGCGTTGCAGCAGCGACGGTTCCTTCTCCGGCGGCGGCAGCGTCTTAGCGTAGTCGCCAAACATCTTCGGCGACACCTTACGAATGGCCTCGACGAGTGACGGATCACCGCCGCGGACAATCGCGCGAGCCGCTTCGGTCAAAGGTCGTTCACGCAGGTCTGCCGGCGCTCGCTCCGGATCGATGTTCAAGAGCACAACGCCGCGTTGTGTGCGAAAGTCTAAAGCGACGAGCCCGTCTTCCTTCTTGATGTCTTTCTCACCGAGCCGGCCTGAAAGTTTGTAAACGCCGCCCGCCTTTTCCTTAATAGGAGGCAGTTCGACGTCGCTCATGTAACGCGGTTTACTGGCTTCCCAAACGAAGTTGAACTTCACCGCTTCGAGCGGCACGTCCGCGTGAATCGTGCCCGTGTCAGTCTTCACCGTCGCCGACTCAACGCTGCCAATCACGTCAACCGCACCAGCCTGGCCTTCCACTTCGACCTTCGAGCGCGTCGGGATTGTGACCACGATATCGATGCGATCCTTCTCCCCGCGCGGGCGCACATCGATCTGTATCGTGCTTCCCTTCGATTCGACTTTGACGTCTTCGGGAGCAACTGCCGAGCCCGTCGAATGGGCGTCGATAGTGACCTTTTTCTGTTGCTCGTCAGACGCGACTACGCTGACTCGTCCATCAAGACTCTTGACGACGAGCGAGACTTTTTCAGGCGCTTCGAGCTCCGATTTAAACCCCTGGCCAAATGCTGAAAGGCACAATCCTGTTAATAGGAGCAAAAGCTGGGCGAGGCGTTGGAACGACATTGCCGACCGATCTTGCCCGCCCAAACGCCACGGGTCAAGCGCTCTCACGGAATTGTGTCAATTCGTGAGATCCGTGGCTGATCGGCTATGATGTCCCGGCTGTGGCAACGTCAGAACCCACCAGGGGATCACGGCTATACATCCATAACCTCGTCAAGCGAGATCCGTTGACGGGCCTCGCCGAAGATGTGCGCAAGGGCTTAACGGCTCAGCCAAAGCGCTTTTTGCCGAAGTATTTTTACGACGAACTGGGCTCGCAGTTGTTCGAGGCCATCTGTCTCCTGCCTGAATATTATTTAACCCGCGCCGAAAACGAGATATTGCAAAAGTACGCAGATCAGATCGTCGGTGCGGTTGACGGTCACAAGACGCTGGTCGAAATGGGCAGCGGTAGTGCTTCAAAGACGCGTCTGATCATCGAAGCGCTTTTGCGATGCCAGCAGGAACTGTTGTTCATGCCTGTCGACATTTCGGCGACGGCGCTGGAGAGTAGTTCACGGATTCTTTTACAGTCGTACCCGCGTCTGACGATCGAGGCTTACGCGGCAGATTATTTTGCCGGTCTTGCAGAGCTCGGAAAGAAACCACGTTCACGAACGCTCGCACTCTTTCTCGGGTCGAACATAAGCAACTTCGATCTCGACGAAGCCTTGCGTTTCCTGCGCGCAATGCGAAGCATGCTCAACAAAGGCGATGCGCTTTTGCTTGGCGCCGATCTCAAAAAAGATCCGGCAGTTTTGGAAGCCGCTTACAACGATGCATTGGGCGTGACGTCGGCCTTCAATCTCAATGTGCTGGCGCGAATTAATCGCGAGCTGAACGGCACTTTCGATTTACGCGCTTTCCGTCATCGTGCTTTTTATAACGAAGAGGTGGGGCGGATTGAGATTTATATTGAAAGCCTGATCGATCAGCGCGTGCGCATTGAGAAACTCGATCTCGAAATCGAGTTTGGCGCAGGCGAACTAATCCATACCGAGAATTCCTACAAGTACGACATGAACGGCATCCGCGCACTCGCAGCCCAAACCGGCTTCGAACTCTCGCGCACCTGGCTCGACTCTCAGGAACGTTTCAGCAGTAACCTGTTGCTCGCCAACTGATTTCTCTGTGCAACCTCTGGGTCCGCTGTGTCTCTGTGGTTAGTTGAATCCGAATAAAGGACACCACAGAGTCACAGAGAACACAGAGGTTGCACAGAGAAATCAATCAGACCTTTTGTTCATTTTGATGACTCACGTTGCCGATAAAGCACTCGTAGAATTTCAAAACGTCAGCTTCTCACTTTCCGGGACAAACATAATCACAGAACTCAACCTAACCGTTGAACGAGGCGAGACGCTTGTTCTGCTCGGCGAGTCGGGGTGTGGGAAGACGACGACTTTGAAGCTCGTGAATCGTCTCTTCGAACCATCTATCGGTGAAGTCAGAGTTGAAGGTAAGACGACGACGAGCTGGGATGCGATCGCGTTGCGGCGTCGCATTGGTTACGTGATTCAGGAAGGCGGTTTGTTTCCGCATTTCACGATTGCGCGCAATGTCGGACTCGTCCCGGCGCTTGCAGGCTGGGAGCAGGAACGAATCGTTGAACGTGTGCGCGAGCTGCTGAGTCTAGTCGGACTGGATCCGGATCGTTTTGCGGAACGTTACCCACGCGAGTTATCAGGGGGACAACGGCAGCGCGTGGGAGTGGCGCGCGCGCTTGCCGCGGATCCGCCGTTGTTATTGCTCGACGAACCGTTTGGCGCGCTCGATCCACTCACGCGCGCCAGTCTGCAACGCGAGTTTGCTGATTTGACCACGCGCTTAGGTAAGACTGCTATCCTCGTAACGCACGACGTGCGCGAGGCTTTAATACTCGCGCGCCGTATCGGCCTCATGCACAAAGGACGGCTGTTACTGCTCGAAACGCCCGAGCAGTTTCTTGCTTCCGATCATCCGCAGGTTCGTGCCTATCTCGAAACACTCGAGCTAAAAGGAGGCGACCACTGAGCTTCTGGCACTTCTTACGGCTTAACTGGTCGGAGCTGATGTCGTTGGTACAACAGCACGTCGTGCTCGTGTTCATCGCGATTCTCATTGCGGTTGTTATCGGCGTGCCAACCGGAGTTTTGTTGACGCGTTACCGGTCGCTGCGAGGGCCAATATTGGGGTTGGCCAACGTGATGCAAACGATTCCGAGTTTGGCGCTGTTTGGTTTTCTCATTCCGCTTCCGTTTATCGGCGGCATTGGAACACGCACGGCCCTCGTGGCGCTCGTGCTTTATTCGCTTTTGCCGATCATCCGCAACACGGTAACAGGAATACTCGGCGTCGATCCAAATGTACGCGAAGCGGCGGTGGCGATGGGCATGACGGGCAGTCAGGTGCTGCGACAGGTCGAGTTGCCGCTTGCGATGGGTGTGATCGTTACCGGCATTCGCGTCGCAACGGTGATTGCGGTCGGAGTTACGACGATCGCAGCCGCGGTCGGCGCCGGTGGTTTGGGCGTCTACATTTTTCGAGGGCTGCGGCAGTACGACAACAACCTGTTACTCGCTGGTGCCGTGTCGGCTGCACTGCTCGCGCTGGCGGCGGATTTCGGTTTGGGGTTGGTGCAGAGTCAATTCAGTTTTGAAGCGAAGCGCAGTGTTGCCGGGTCGACTACGCGAAGGCTTTTGCTGGTCGCCGCTGTGTTAGTTCTGGTCGTTGGTGGTCTTGCGTTGTGGCGCGGTGGTGCTTCGACTTGGGGGGGCCAGACGCGTGTGAGTGTCGGATCGAAAGACTTTACTGAATCGGCTCTGCTGGCTGAAATCGTGGCCCAGATGCTCGAAGCGCGAGGCGTGTCGGTCGAGCGACGTTTCGAGCTGGGCGGAAATCTGCCGCACGAAGCGATGGTAGCGGGCACTCTCGATCTTTATCCCGAATACACGGGCACGTCTTATACAGCAATACTTCATCACACGCCGATCAGCGATCCGCGCGCGGTGTACGACCAGGTCAAACAGGAGTATGAATCGAAATTTAACGTCGAGGTCAGCCAGCCGCTTGGATTTGAAAACACGTTCGCGATGCTCGTTCGCGGCGACGATGCCAGACGATTAAACCTCAAAACGATTTCCGACGCAGCGCCACACGCGCCGCAATGGCGAGCGGGGTTTGGTCAGGACTTCATGTCGCGCGCTGATGGTTATCCGGGTTTCTCGAAGGCGTACGGGTTGAAGTTTGCCGAGGTGCGCGAGATGGATTTGTCACTGACCTACATCGCGCTCTCGTCACGACAAGTCGATCTCGTCGCCGGCAACTCAACCGAAGGGCGCATTGCCACGCTCGATCTGTTTCAGCTTGCAGACGACCGTCATTACTTTCCACCGTACGAAGCGGTTTACCTCGTGCGGCAGGATTCGTTAGCGAGAGTTCCTGCGTTGCGCGAGGTCCTGGCGAAGCTGGCGAACGGGATCACGACTGACGAAATGCGCCGGCTGAATTACGAGATTGATGGAAATAAGAGAGATCCGAAGGAAGTCGTGAAAGAGTGGATTGCTAAGCGTGGTTTGTAATCCACAGATTACACAGATTGGTTTCTGTGTAATCTGTGGAAGTATTCAGTTGTGAGTAAGGCCTCTGGGAAGCCTTTTAGGTCAGGCTGAACCGCCGCCACCTCCCGTGTTGGTGGGAGGCTCGCTCGCCATCTGGGCCTCCTCTTCTAGTGAAAGATCACTGAGCGATGCATTTCCTCCACCGCCGGTATTGGTTGGCGGCTCGGAAGCTTGAGGATCGTTTGGGTCGTCTGACATAATTTGATCTCCTTGCGTTAATGGGAGTTGAGCCAGGTGGATCAACTTTATTGATTGTAAACCTGAATATCAGGCCTTGCAGCATAAAGTTTAAAAGCTTCGGCTCCCCACTGTTGTTGCAGCTTCGAGCGTGCAGCTTCTGCGTTTTTCATCTGCTCCTGGGCGCTATTGCTATCACCTAAGTCTTTACTGGCGCGTGCGGCGATGGCCCACGCTCTCCATTCCGATTCTAACTGAAGACCGCGGGCAAATCTTTCTTTTGCTTGAGTAGCCAGTGTTAATGCAGTCTGGGCGTCCTTTCCTTTCAGGGCCACCTCTGCGCAGGCCAGCAGCGCACGCGAGTGCAAACCGAAATCACCGGCGTTTTCGGTAGCTTTCATGGAATCTTCACAAAGCTTGCGGGCCTCTGTCTGCGCTGACGTGGCTTTCGCTAATGCCAGGACGTACTGCGCTTCAACGGTGACATTTGATTTCGGATCACCCGTCTTTATTGCTTCATTACTTGAAGCAATCGCCTGCGGCAAGTCTCCCTGGCTAAGACTGGCCTCCGCTCGATTAAGATGCAGATCAGGGACCAATCCACGGAAAGCCTCCTTTGATTTGAAAAGCTCGTCGAGCAACTGTTTGGCTTCTTCGTAACGACCCAGGCGTGCCAGAATATGCGCACGATTCTCCTTACAAAAAGCGACGAGGTAATCATTGGACGAACCATAAAGCTCGATGGCTTTACCATAGCTATCCAACGCTGCCGGAAGTTGCTCCTGGTCCCGGAGTAAAGCGCCAAACTCAATGTGAGTGTCTGCAATTGCGGCCTGACTTTTCAGCTGGTTTGCCAACTTGAGTTTCTGATTTAGAGCCTGCTGCGCAGCAGCGTAGTCTCCTTTGCGGCGAAGTCCACGGCTGATAGGTGTTAAGCAAAGAAATGCCAGGCGCGGAAAATTCTCCTGTTGGAAATATTCCAAAGCCTGCTGGGCCAATCGCAATCCTTCATCGATGCGCAACGTTTGCAGGTAGACCCCGGCCAGATTCGTCATTCCCATCGCTTCACGCATGCGACCCTTGTTCGCTCGCGCAAACTGAATAGCCTGGTTGAAATAGAATTCTGCCTTTTGGTAGTCGCCCTTGGCCGAGAAGGAATTGCCAAGTTCCAACAATCCGCTTGCTGTCAGGTTCTCCAGTTGTTTCTGCTGCGCAATGTTGACGGCTTGCTGCGCGTAACTTTCCGCTTCGGAGAACAACCCCTGCTTTGAGGAAAGGTAACTTAAATCTATCAACGCGGTGATCTGTTGTGCTTCGTTACCCATTGCCTGTGAGGCATTAAGCGACGACTGAAGTAGCGCCTTGGCCTTTTCATAGTCGCCATTATTTCTAAAAAGAATGCCTCTCAGCCGTGCGACTTCATTCAAACCTTCGTTAGTGGTCGCCGGTTTGTATAACCTCTCGGCGTCATCCAGCATCTTTGTAGCGTTGTTCACATCACCCTTGCGGTTGTATACGATTGCTGCACGAAGATATGCGGTTGCATATTGTCCACTATTGAGCTTTATTGCTTTCTGATAGTTCTCCAGCGCCTTATCCAACTCGTTGTTGTTCTCGTAGGCATAGCCCAAATCAACCCAAACTCCGCTTTCGTCTGGAGATAGTTGTGCGATCTGAGAGTAAGCATTAATAGCGTCACTAAATTTCCTTCGGACAGAAGCGCGGATAGCGTCGAAATACAATGCGTCTTTTGGGGACAGAGGAGACCGCTCGGTCACAGTCGTAGCGGCAAGCAACTCATCTTTGGCTCGCTCGGTGTAATCGAGCTCGGCCCATGCCTGTGCCAGTCGAGCGTGAGCGAGCGCATATTTATCGTCGATCTCAATAGCCTGAGTCAGTGCTTTACTTGCCTGGTAATAGGCCCCGTTACGAAGACCTTCAGTGCCCTGCTCGTACCAGTGGAGTGCTGCCGAAGGCGGTTGGTAATAACTGCGGGGCCAGAAATAATAGGCAGCCCAACCCAGAAGACCGATCGCGACGAAGGCGGGCACGATTGACGCGAGTGAGAAGCGTTGGCGGCGGAGTTGCATCGTGAGGGTCGCGAAGGCGTTGGTGCCGCGCTTGAAGCCTTCAGTCGCTTTGTTCCCTCTGCTCGCCACCGGCACACCGTTGGTTCCCAACGATTCCGCCGCTGCTTTCAAATCCTTCAGAAAGTCGGCCGCAGTCTGGTAACGCATGTCGACTTTCTTTTCCAGGGCTTTCATCGTGACGCGGTCCAGCGCCGGCGGCACTGCCGGATTGATCTTCGATGGTGGGTCAGGCGTGACGTGAATTATCTGCGCGCCAATCTCGAGCACGCTCCCGCCGGAAAATGCGGACTGGCCAGTCAGGCATTCGTACAGCAATGCGCCGAGCGCGAACAGGTCGCTGCGGCCATCAACGTTCTTGCCGGTTGCCTGCTCGGGCGAAAGATAGAGCGGCGTTCCGACGATCACGTCGCTGCGGGTCTGCGTGGAAAAAATCGTGCGTGCATCGAGATCCACGCCGCTAGCAGGTTGCTCGCCGAAATGCTTTACCAAACCAAAGTCGAGCACCTTGACGTTACCGCGTTCATTCACGAGGACGTTCGAGGGCTTGATGTCGCGGTGTACGATTCCCTGTTGGTGTGCTTCACCCAGTGCCTCGGCGATCGATGAAACAATCTCGACCGAGCGTCGCAGAGTCAGTCCTTCATCGAGCAGGTCGCTGAGTGACTTGCCTTTGACATACTCCATCACGATGAACGGCTGATTGTCAGTCGTCGTCTCGCCGTAATCGTGAACCATCGCAATATTCGGGTGGTTCAGTGCCGAAACCGCACGCGCCTCACGAATAAAGCGAGCGCGATAGTGACGATCTGTCGACGTGAGAAACTTGACCGCAACCCGTCGCCCAAGATGAAGGTCCTCGGCCAGATAGACCGCGCCCATACCACCTTCGCCTAGTTTTTCAACGATTCGGTAATGGGAAACTGTCTGGCCGATCATGCTCGCCGGGGTCCTTACGAATGCGAGAGAAGGAGATGTGCTCTGAAGCGAGTCCTACATTGCGGGCATTGTGCGCCAAGGAGCGCGTAAATTCAAGAAAATTGATAGGTCCTATAAGTTCTATAGGACCTATTCCGATCTACAGCACAGTTTCGCGGATCTTCTTTTCCTGGGCTTCACGGAATTCGTGCAGCTTTTTCCGCAGCTCCGGGCGGCTATTAGCGAGGATAGCAATCGCAAAAAGGGCAGCATTTGTCGCCCCCGGCTTGCCGATCGCGAGCGTTCCGACCGGTATCCCGCCCGGCATTTGGACGGTGGCCAAAAGCGAATCGAGGCCATTCAGGGCGTCGCTCTTCATCGGCACACCAAGGACGGGCAGTGTGGTATGGGCGGCCATCACGCCGGCCAGGTGCGCCGCACCACCAGCAGCCGCTATTACGACTTCAAGGCCGCGAGACTCCGCGGTTGAGCCGAACTCGGCGGCGAGCGCCGGCGAACGATGCGCGGATATCACGCGACATTCGTGTGCGACACCAAACTCAGTCAGCGTCTCGTCCGCGTGACGCATTGTGTCCCAGTCAGACTTGCTTCCCATGATTACTGCTACAAGCGGGTTGGAAACTTCCTGTTCTTCTTTTCCCTTTTTTCCCATTCTATTCTCCCTGATCCAGCGAGAAACCACGCTCGCCGTCGAATGTGTATAGACCTTCAGTTTTGATGAAGTCGTAACCTGAGTCTGCGATGCGACTGAGCAACGACACGACCTGACCGTGAGCTACCTTGCCGCCTTCCGATTCCGGCAGAAACCGGCAACGCCAGTGATCGGAACAAAAAGTTTCCGCGTGACCACCGGGCCAAACCTTCACACCACGATTACTGATCATCGTAAGTTTCACGCCCTCGCCGTTAACTTTGCTGAGAGCGTCACCGAGATCGTTTGCAGACCCACGCGTCCAATCGAGAAACACGTCAACACCGACAAGCTCTTTCTTCGGCGCCGGTTTGCTGCTCGTTGCACTCGCATGCGACTCTTCGCCTTTGCTGTACTTCCGTGCTTTCAAAATCTGTGGCGTTTGTCCGAGCCGTTCGACAACAGCCTCCGCAAACTCCTTCGTCCCGACCTTTTGCTTACTGACTTTCTCATCGTAGATGTCATAAGTGTGAATGCCGTCTTCGACGGCTCGCAACCACGCATTGTGAACACGCTCGGCGTGCTCGGTCAGTCCGACATGGACCAGCATCATCACCGCACCCAGCAACAGCCCCGAAGGATTTGCAAGATTCTGACCGGCACGTCGCGGCGCCGAGCCGTGAATCGCTTCAAACATCGAAACGTGCTCGCCGATATTAGCCGAGCCTGCGAGACCAACTGATCCCGCAATCTGTGCCGCAACGTCAGAAAGCACATCGCCATAAAGATTCGGCATCACCACCACATCGAAAGCTTCGGGCGTGTCGGCAAGTTTGGCGGCGCCAATGTCGACGATCCAGTGCTCGTTCTCAATGTCAGTGTACTCAGCTGCGATTTCGTCGAAAATCTTGTGAAACAGACCGTCGGTCAGCTTCATGATGTTGTCTTTCGTGAAGCAGGTGACCTTCTTGCGATTGTTTCGTCGTGCATATTCAAACGCATAACGAATGATCTTTTCGGACCCGGGACGCGAGATCAATTTCAAACACTGAACGACCTGATTCGTTTGGCGGTGCTCGATGCCGGCATATAAATCCTCCTCGTTCTCGCGCACGACGACGACGTCCATCACAGGATGTTTGGTGTCGATGAAGGGATGATAAGAAACGCAGGGCCGTACATTGGCGTACAGACCAAGCACTTTACGAACAGTAACGTTCAAGCTCTTATAGCCGCCGCCCTGGGGCGTGGTGATGGGAGCTTTTAGAAACACTTTGGTTCGTCGTAACGATTCCCAGGAGCTCGGCTCGATGCCGGACGAGTTTCCAGCGAGATAAACTTTCTCGCCGATATCGATGGTTTCAATTTCGAGGGGCGCCTCCGCGGCTTCGAGGATGCGGAGGGTGGCGGCCATGATTTCGGGTCCGATTCCGTCGCCATTGGCCACAGTGATAGGGATACGATTCGACATTTTCAAACCTTTCGTGGTGATTTCTTTTTTCGAGACAGATTAAAAGATTCCACGGAATTTGGCTAATCTGCGGAATCTGTGCCCTAAAAGTCAAAAATTGTCCTTGACCCTTTCCAAGGGCTCCTGCATACTTTTGCCTACCAGTTACCTGCTCTCGCGCATCAATGGTGATAGCGCCTGTCCGTGATCCTAACGCGACGTGGTTCGGCTGAATAGAGAGTGAGGCAGTTGTCAACCAGTTAAGAAGCCGCTCTCGAGTATTTATAGAGCACCGGGTTCGTCGCAGCTCGCCGAAAGTATCGGTAGTCCCCCCCGAACTGGATCAGCGAATTCCAGCAAGCCCGCGCTTCCCTTCAGATAGTTAAGGATAGTTAGAATGGCTACAAAACTCTATGTAGGAAATCTCTCGTTCCGCACAACGAGCGAGGAACTGCGCGATGCTTTCGCGTCAGTAGGAACAGTCGAATCAGCTTCAGTGATTGAAGATCGTGAAACAGGACGATCACGCGGCTTTGCATTTGTGGAAATGGCAACCCCCGAAGAGGCAGCGGCAGCTATCGAAGCGTTCAATGGCAAGGACTTTGGCGGACGCAACCTGACCGTCAATGAAGCCAAGCCAAGAACAGATCGGGGCGGCGGCGGCGGTCGTGGTGGTTATGGCGGTGGCCGTGGTGGTGGCGGCGGTCGTGGTGGTTACGGCGGCGGTGGTGGCCGTGATCGCGACAACGATCGTTACGAGCGCGAACCACGCTGGTAAAAGCTAATCCACAGATTACACAGATATTTTTATGTATATCTGTGTAATCTGTGGATGGATTTATTTTCTCGCCTCAGGAATTATCTTCAAAGTCAGCTTCTCAGTTCCCCGCATCACTTCAACTGTGTATTCCTGACCCGCTTTCATTTCTCCGAGCGCATACGTGTAGTCGTAAACATTTTTAACTTCACGCGTTCCGATCTTGACGATCCGATCTCCGGCTTTGAGTCAGGCCTTTGCGGCGGGCGAATCATCGCGGACGCCGTCGAGCAGCAGTCCGGTAGTGCTGTCGGCGTAGTTTGGGATCGTGCCGAGATACACGCGGAAACCGCCCGTACGCGGCTGCGCGTCACTCTTCGCGGTCGTGAAGCTTAGGCGTTTTTGAGCGCCGTCCACGTCTCGGACGATGCGAGCTACGAGCTTCAGTATTCGCGCCTCGTCGCTGTAGTTGATCTTGTCGAACGTATCAGACGGTTTGTGATAGTCGCTGTGCGTACCAGTGAAGAAAAAGAGTACTGGAACCTGTTTGGTGTAGAACGAAGAATGATCGCTTGGACCATAACCGTCTTCAGTAAGAGTCAGTTCAAAAACGCCGTTCGGATCTGTTGTCATGATCGTTCGGCCGTTGGCTGAAACAACAATCGGCACGCCTTTCGGCAACGGCGAACTGGAATTCACCGCGACTGCCATTGATTCAGCGGTGTTTGCCTGCCTGACGAGCTCGCGCCACTCTTGTGC
>JBKPPU010000101.1:0-9648 GCA_046733695.1 Acidobacteriota bacterium | reverse complement strand
GCCACGGAGGGCCGCCCCTACAGTACGTTCCGAATGATAAAATTTTCAGCGGATGATGGTGAGGGAGGCTTTGGGACCCGTCGTACCGCGGAAGGTGAGGCTGACGCGGTAGTCGCCTTCGATATCGATCGAATCGGGTAGCTTCACGACAACCTGCGTCAGCCAATAGAAATTCGGCACCTTGCGAACATCCTCGACAACGAGCGGATATGATCGGTTCAGAAAATCTTCAATCTGAACACTAACACTCTCACCCGGCATCACATCGACACCACTCGCAAAAAGCACGACTCGCGTACGCTGATCGAGACTGAAATTGTGGATGGTTGTCAGCGGGAACGGCTCACCCAACATCGTCACAGAATCAAACGCCACCGCTCTTCCAGTACTCTCCTCCGTCACAATCAGCGGCTTATCATCATCGAGAATCGTGATCGTGCTCGTAAACGGACTTCCCTCCATCACAGCGGGAGAACTCAAGGAAATATTAATGGTCTCAGGATGCTCGATCGTCTGGTCATTAATAATCGGCACGAGGAAAGTCTTGACTGTTTCGCCACCAGCAAACTGAAGCGACCCGGAACTGTTGGTGTAGTCGCCAGGCTGAGTTGCAGTCCCGTTGCTGGTTGCGTAGTTCACCGTTGCGGCGTTTGAAACATTCCCAACCCGCGTCACACTCACCACGACGCTGCCCGCATTTTCATTAACGACATAACTGGTCGCGCCAAACTGGACGCTTTGCGCCGAAAGCGATGACGCAAACTGTCCCCGGATCTCTCCGGTCAGAAAGTTCGAACTGTGTACATTGATGTAGAACAAACCATTTTTCAGATTCTGAACCTGCGCGGGAGTCAGATTGATCTCGAAATCACTGACCTGGCCCAAAGGCAGCGGGAATATCGCCGGCGCACTCACACCAAGTGTCGCTGGTCCATGAATATGCGCATCAGTTTCTGCGCTCGAGAGACCGCTGAAGGTCAACGAAACACGCGCGGTCTTTTCGTCAGGACCGAGCAGGAGGGTCGCCCTGCCTGCGGCCGTGGAGTTGTTGGGCGGAGTTTCCTGGTCACCATTCAAGTTCGCGACAAACAATACTCTCGGCTTCGATTTGATCTCGTAAATGGCGCCCTTTGAAAGTGAAACAACAAACATGTTTCCATTCGGTCCGGTTTGAATGTCGGTTGTGATTCCGAAATCTCTTCCGATCAGCAGGCTCTCACTCTCAGTTTGATCAAACTTATCGATGTTGTCGGCCACTCGATCCGCCAGCCGTGGATCAGTCAAAGAGAAATGCTGGCGATCGGCGTTCAACTTGAACCGGAACAGAAAGCCATTGAGCAACGTCGTGCGCGACGCACCGACGAGTAAGTCTCCTTCAAACTGCGGACCCAGTCCCCTTCCCTTCACAAACCCGATCGGCGACGGGGCCACTGCATACTTCCAACTGAATTCCGGATCGACATATTGCGCGCCGGGCAGCATGTTCATCAGGAGCCGAGCCTGCTGCGGAAACATTCGAATATTGCTGGGCGGCCAGCGCAGTTGCTGGAGATTTCCGGCTCCGTAACTCATCTCAATCGATCGGAACTCATCCACACGGCTTATCGGCCCCATTGCCTGTATCCAGCCGCCGTTGAAACCCGGCGTGACGCGATTGATCTCATCAAATGCATCGTCGCCGTTTTCCTGCGTCCACAAAGTTCCGCTCAGCGGATCGAAGTCCATCCCAAAGCTGTTTCGAATTCCGTAGGCGAAGATTTTGCGAACGTTAGTGGCGACTGAATTAAGTTGAATCGGTGGAATCGCGTTGATGAATGGATTGTCCGGTGGTGTTAAGCCGTCGCCATTGAGCCGGAGTATGACGCCTGTCAGATGCGCATCGTCAGGTTCCGGTCCACCAAATTGATCGTCAGGATTCGGACCACCCTGCGAAAGGTTCTGCAGGTACCCGCGTCTGCCGTTATCGCCGATGATGATGTACAACTTGCCGTCAGGACCGAATCGCAGAACACCGCCATTGTGATTGCCGCGCGACGGCTGTCCGGCGTCCTGCTGGAAGGCGCGCAACTTGATCAAATTGCGATCGAACGTGAGCGTCGTTCCATTCCACACGTATCGATCCACGCGGTTTCCGAGAAGCGGCACGAGGTCGATGTTTGCCGTGTCCGATCCCGTGCTGCTCTCCGTCCAATAAAGATAGACAAACCCGTTCTGCGCAAAGTTCGGATGCAGAGCGATGCCGAGCAGACCGCGTTCGGAGGCGTTGTTGACCGGCAGATCGAGTGGCGTGCTGTGCAGAACGCCATTTACAACTCGCTGTACCTTCCCGGTCGCTTTCTCGAGCACGAAGAAATCGTTCATACCAATGAACGCCATGCTGGTCGGTTGATCGAGGCCGGCTATCACGGTGCTCACGGTGAGATTGTCATCCAACATCGTCGGCGTCGATGCGGCTGGTTGAATGACAGTCGTAACGGCTGCCGTGTTGTTGGTTGAGTCAGAATCACTCTCACTTGCTCCGACTGTCGCCGAATTGGTTATCTGTCCCGCAGATGCAGGTACGACGACGATCGTGACCGTCGCGCTGCTATCGACATCCAGATTACCGAGATTACAAATCACTGGACCACTGCCATTGCAATTACCCTGCGTCGCAGTTGCAGAAACAAATGTGACTCCTCCGGGCAGCGTATCGGTGACCGTCACATTTGTTGCGTCCTTCGGTCCATGATTGGTCGTGATGATGCGATATGAAAGACTGACGCCGGCCTGACCCGGATTTGGCGAGGCGGTGTTTGTGATCGAAAGATCCGCACTCAATGGACTCACGACGTTCAACGAAGCCGGTATCGAGTGCGATGTTGCGCCCGATTGCGCGTCGATGTTGAAGGTGTGATCGTTTACGGGAGTGCCTGGACCAGTGGTCAAGGTGAGTTGGGTTGTCTTCGAGTTGGCATCGGTGATGTTGACTGATGCCGGATTGAAAGCTGCTGATGCCCCTGTCGGAAGACTGCTCGCACTCAAATTCACTACTCCGGTAAAGCCTGCGAGGGGCGTCACCGTAACGGTATAAATTCCCGCGCCACCCGGCACAACGCTTCGCGAAGCAGGACTGACGCTGAGAGCAAAATCCGGTGTGGTAGAAGAAGGAGCTATAGCGACAAAAGTTTTATAAATGAAATCGCCCGAAGTATTGCCGTCGTTGTTTGCCTGATTACCCGCGGCGTAGAGAATGACGGGACCAACGTCGATTGCCGGAGCGGTCCAGTTAAACGTCCAGCTCGCACCGTTCTGTTGGCCGATAAACGTTCCTGCCGCTGTGTGCTCGATGTATTGACGCGCCGAACCCGGCCCAGCGTTATTCAAAACCTGCGTCAAACCGTCTGTATTTTGCAGCTCGCCTGCTTTTTCATCCGAGGCGGTGTCGAGAACCGTGAGTTCAAACCCCCAGCGCAGGCGGGTCGGATCCGGGTTTACGTGAGTAACTGTGATCGCGTAGGTCTGTCCGGGAACGTAGGTCGAGGGCGCGGTAATCGAAATCTTGCCGGTGCCGGCATCAGGCGGCACGTGACATTCGGCGCAAGCCTCCGGTTCTTCCTGAGGAGCACCGGTGTAACCCGCAGGTGGGCCGGCGGAGAATGCATGCACCGGAGGAGTGCCGGCGTTGTGAGTCAGGAGAAATCCAGCGAGCCCTGCGAGAACAGAAGCAAAAACAATCAGCCTGATCAGCCACAGAGAGTTACCTGAAACACAAACATTTTCCTGTCTGTGCTTTTTGTGCCTTTTTGTGGCCATTTACTTACGAAAAAAATCCGAGATTCGGAGTCGCGAAGCGCCCGATTAACGGAAACACCGCCGAGAGATCCGCGGACGACAAACCGTACCAGGTCGCAAGAGTCGCCGCATACTGCTCAACGGAAGTCGTCGGTATCCAGCGACCACGCGGATTCGATCCACCGTCAGTGTCATCAGGACCACCGAGTGCCAGCGTCGGGTACGCTCCGTACAACGTGTGTCCCAACACCGAGCCGCCCACGATCAACTGATGATTACCCCACGCATGATCTGTACCAACCGCGGTGACGCCGGTCCCCGCCGGCTGGAGCGTACGTCCAAAGTCCGACATCGTAAAAGTCGTTACTTTATCCTGGATACCAAGCTCAACGGTGGCCGCGTAGAACGCACTGATTGCCTGACTAACCTGGGTCAGCAAACCACCCTGTCCACCGATCTCCGCTGAATGTGTATCAAAGCCCCCGAGTTGCGTAAAGAAAATTTGCCGTTTCATGTTGATTCCGGCAGTTGCATCGGTGCAGGCTTTGATCAAAAGCGCGACCTGCTTGAGCTGCCGCCCGAGCGAAGTGTTTGGGAACACGGTGGCGAGCGTTGGATTCACACTGCTTAGTGCATCGTCTGTTTGCATCGAGCTCGTGCGCGTGTCACTCGCGGCTTTGACGAGTTTGAAATTGTTATCGAGCGTACGCAACTCGTTGAACGAAGCGAATCGTGGTGTCTGTTCGGCCGTAGTCGGGGCTGCGTTGAGTTGCAGGACGTTGGCGAGTGAGGTGCCCGAATCAGCGACGGCCAGTTGCCTTGTATCTACACCGCTGAGCAACAGATTGATACCCGCGATCGAGACGTTGCTCGGGAAAGTTGCAGACCCATTCAATCCGCTCGTCTTGTCGGCCAACCTGCCGCCCCAACCCGTTTGACTCACATTGTTTGCGATCGCGGTTTGGAACAACCCGACCTGATCCGAATGCGAGAAGAGTTGGAGTGGTTTCTGACCGGTGCCGTTCTGATAAGTGGTCTTCGTCAATGGTTCGACAAGCGGACCGGTGTTGCAGAGCACCGCCAGTTTGCCCGAGTTGAAGAGAGTCTGCATCTCCGGCATGTTCGGATGGAAACCGTATGAGCCGCCGCTCACTGGCGAGACCGGCAGCAAACTCGCCTGCGCGATCGCCAGACCAGCCGCCGAACGCACATTCGAATAGCCGGTCGTGAGACTGCCCGCCGGACCGTTGTACTGGTCCAACGAAACGAACATGTTGTTGCCGTCGTTGCCGCCATTCAGAAAAACGCAAACGAGCGCTTTGTAATCGCTCGCAGCCTGCGGCGTGAGAGCGTGGACCACGCTGAAAGTATCGATACTGGAAGCCAGCGCCATACTCCCCACTGCGCAAGCGCTTGAACGTAAGAAGTCTCTTCGTGTTATCGCCATGATGTTTATCTCTGAACGTCGTACTGAGAAGAAGTTGCCACCAGGTAGACCGCCATTCGCGCGCGCTTCTGGTTGCGCGTCGTGATGTTGGCGTCGTTGACGGCATTCATCGCCGTGATAATCGAGCTGCGCATTTGCGGGTTCATCGTTCCGTGCAGCAGCAATGCATCGAGCGCGTTAACCACATCGGCCGGATTTCCCGCGAGTGCTTCGAGACTCGAGATGTCGATCGAGGTCCCGCGCGGTCGGTCCGGGCTCGCGGCGGTCGGCGTGGTGTTTGCAGTCACGCCGGTATAGATCAGCGTGTTGATATTGTTTGCGCGCCGGAGCGTCGTCGTCGTCGAAAGAATGCCGAATGCAGGTCCGAGAATTTTGGTTCCCGGCACTTCGTAATGGGGCTGGTAATAGCTGAATACAGTCGGCGGAAGGAAGATCGGCTGGTCGATGGCTCCCGTAAAATCTCCGCCTCTGCTGCCCAGAACGCCGTCACTCGTCGTTGTCTTGTCAAACGATTTGACGTTGAAGGCGCGCAGGAAACCGTTGATGTACTGAGCGGGCTCGCGCAACTTGCCATAGTTTGGATCAGTCTTCACATCGCCGCGGGCTTCCGGATCCAAAAGGATCGCCTGCACGACGAGCTTCAGGTTACCGCTAACGTTCGTGCAACCCTGCGGATAAAGCCCGCTACAATCGTTGTTGAAGACCTTCGCGACGCGCTCGACGTAAGCTGGACTCGGATTACTCATGACCAGATGCTGAATTAACTGTTTGCTGATGAATGGCCCAACGTTCGGATGGTTCGCCAGGTGATTCATCACTGCGGTCATGTCTGATTGGGCACACGCAATGTTCGCGGCTCCATTCGGGCTCGAACACGCTGCAATGCTGAAGCCATTCAAGAGCGTTTTTGCTCCAGCGTCATGATTCTGCCCACCACGCGGGAACATCGGATCGCGATAGTTGGTGATTCCCGCGCCGATGGCTGTCGCGAAATTCCAGCCCGTGAACACACGCGTAAACTCGTTCACATCTGCCTGCGTGTAAGTCGGAATGGTGTTGCCCTGTGCGTCACGCTGCGGCGTGCCGTCTGGGTTGAGCTTGTCAGTGCCGATCGAAAAGAGCTGCAACACCTCACGCGCGAAATTCTCGTTCGGACTTGTTCTCGTGCTGAGACGCATGTCGAGATACTCGCCCATCGCTGGAGTGAGTGTGATCTCGTTTAGCAGCGTGCGGTAACTGCCAAAGGCATTTCGGTCCAGCGCCTGCAGGTAAACAGTCATCCAGCTTGGACGATTCACCTCACTGTTTCCGGAAACGACCAGGATCTGGTGGAGGGCAAAAGCCACACGCTGTCGCAGCTGATCGTTGCCATACAGCGCGCTACTAAAGAACGTCCGCTGCACCGGATAGATCGTAAAGAAATCACGCAGACAAACGTTTTGGTTGTAGTTTGGATCCACAGACGTTGTGGGACATTGCTGGGCCGAATCGTCGAGCGGGAACGTCAGATCGGGATAATTCGATCCCTTTCCCGGATTGGCTGGCGGCAGGTTGAACTGCTCGTTCAGATAAGCCATGAAGCCCATGGCCTTCACGCGTGCGACTTCGGCAGACGTTGGTCCCCAACTCGCCTGTTCGAGAAAACGCACAGTGTCGGCGTCACTTGCCGGTCCTGTGAATGGATCCGGAACGAGCGGCGGATCTACGCCCGGCGGAGTTGCCGGAGCTGGAGTTGCGACTGCACCTGCGTCATCAGACGGTCCACCGCCGCTATGTCCGATTGCAACCCGCACGCGATTACTCGACATTCCGTGCAAGTTGAGACGTATTAAAACGTCGCCCACGTCGCCGAGGTCATCGGCGAGTCTGACGACGATCATCGTGATGCCCGCGAAGTTTGGAACCTGGCCCACAAACTCAACCTTCAGCGGGTAAATCTTTCCGCTTGCGTCTTGCACATCGGACGTAAACGCGTTTGCGCCCTCGCCCGGAAGCAGCTCGAGGTCCATTGCGAAGATGGAGATTCGTGTTCGCGTGTCAGTGCTGGTTAACGGAAGCGACGCCGTTAATGGAAAGGGTTCAGCCTTAAACGAAACCGTTTCGAAAGCGACGGCCCTGGTACTTGCCGTCTGGCTGATCAAAACCGGTTTCTTGTTGGTGGCTGCTCTTGCCGGGACCAGGCAGACAAACAGTAGAAGGGAAAAGATGAACCCCTTCGCAGCGCAGCGGAAATAGCTGGTTCTCATAGGGGACGACTCCGACACGATTTCCGAAAGTTTTGACTCTGTCTCAGTGAGGTTCTGGCGCTCGTTCGAGGGGCGACCGTGGTCCGTAACCAGGTTGAAAGCAAATATACCATTTTGGCTTCGCACCTCAGCAAGTATTTTTGACTTCCCCGTGGCTTAGACGGCAAGCACGGGATAATGGTCTGAATTTGTCTCAAACTGCGCAACATTGAAGAAGCGCACCTTGTGCTTTTTGTGCTTTTTTGTGGCTTACTATTCACATGAAGAACCCGTTACCCAGCGACGCGCTCGCTCAAATCTTTCTCGAGGCACGAACATACAACGGCTGGCTCGACAAACCGGTCACTGATGAACAGCTGCGACAGGTGTACGACTTGATGAAGTGGGGACCAACGAGCGCCAACAGTAGCCCGGCGCGTTTCGTCTTCATTCGATCGGGTGAAGCGAAGGAGCGACTACGACCGGCGCTGTCTGCGGGGAATGTTGATAAGACGATGGCTGCCCCGGTTACGGTTATCGTCGCGTACGATCTGCAGTTTCACGAGAAGTTGCTGCAGCTCTTTCCGCACAAGCCTGCGATGCGTGACCTGTTTGGGTCGAACGCGCAACTCGGGGAGGAGACGGCGAGGCGCAACTCGTCGCTTCAGGGTGCGTACTTGATCATCGCAGCACGCGCACTCGGGCTCGATTGTGGACCGATGTCGGGGTTTGATAATGCCAAGTTGGATGCGGAGTTTTTCCCGGATGGCGCGGTGAAGTCGAATTTCCTGTGCAATATCGGTTACGGCGATCCGTCGAGCTTCTCCGCGCGCCTGCCCCGCCTCGACTTCGACGAAGCCTGCACAATTCTTTAACCTCGGAATTAAAAAAATTAATTTGTCGATTTTCGGTCTTCGCGTTCGACTATGATTTGACAAGATCAACAAGGGCATTCAAAAATTTGGGCATTTCCATGAACCTTTCGGTGGTCGGTGCGTACTCACTTTACCGTCCACAGCTCGGCGCTCTTAAACTAAGGTGAATTGCTTATGAAATATGCAAAGCTGATCTTTAAGAACATCCTGCGAAACAAAAGGCGAACTCTCCTGACCATTTCGAGTCTGGTCGTCTCGCTTTTTCTGATCATAAGTCTGGCCACTATCCTGACCGAGTTTGACCGTGGCACCGAAGAAGCGAGCCCACTGCGACTCGTTTCGCGCCACGCAGTTTCGCTCGGCTTCGTGATCCCCATGGCCCACCTCCCGAAGATGAAGACCGTGCCCGGCGTAAAAGAAGTGATGCCGTTCAGTTGGTTTGGCGGGATCTACAAAGACGAGCGCAACTTCTTCGCGAACTTCGCCGTCGACGCACGCAAGATGCGCGACGTCGTTCCCGAGATAAAGATGTCAGACGCGGACTGGCAGGCATTTATTAATGACCGCCAGGGCGCGATCGTCGGAGCGAAACTCGTCAAACTCTACGGCTTTACTCCCGGACAACGCATCACTCTGAAAAGCCCGATCTACAACCAGAGTGTCGAGTTCATCGTTCGCGGTATCTATACCGGAAGCGACGAGAAGACGTTGTACTTCCAGTACGACTATCTCAACGAACTGCTTCCCGCCTGGGCCAAAGATAACGTCAGCACCTTCAGCATTGTCACCAACACAGCGGAAGACGTGCCACGCGTGAGCCAGGCAATCGACTCCATCTTCGCAAACACCGATGCGCCCACGAAGACCGAAAGCGAGCGGGAATTCGCTCTCAGCTTCCAGACCATGATGGGCGGTGTGAAAACGTTTCTTTACGCCATCATGGCTGCAATCACGTTCTCACTGTTACTCGTACTGGGTAACACGATGGCAATGACCGTGCGCGAACGCACGAAGGAAGTGGGAACATTGAAAGCGATCGGTTTTCAGCGTGGCACTATCACCGCCCTGTTTCTCGGCGAAACACTGATGGTCGCGTGCATCGGCGCCGCGATCGGCATCGGCGCTGCGGCACTCCTCTTTCGTTCAGTGGATCTGAGTCTTTACATTCCGAATCTCATCTCGTTCGTTCCGACGAGCCAAACACTTGCGATAGCTTTTGGCCTGTCGATTGTGGTGGGATTCATCAGCGTGGTCTATTCAGCTTATCGAGTTTCCGGTCTGACAATCGCTGAAGCCCTGCGGAGCACTGAATAAGATGGCACTACCA
>JBKPPU010000100.1:0-20717 GCA_046733695.1 Acidobacteriota bacterium | reverse complement strand
GCTTGACACTCCTGCCCGGTTCTCATAGCATGACGGCTCGCTTGTTGCGATATTTGATCGCGGTTTGGACTGACGACAGGGTCGGTCCCAACGAAGGCACGTACGTCAATGGTAGACGGCTTCCCTTACAAGGAAGAGGTTGGGGGTTCGAGTCCCTCCGTGCCTACCAAACGTACCAAACGAGTCGAATTTGCTTGCGGAGTCGTAGTTCAGTTGGTTAGAACGCCGGCCTGTCACGTCGGAGGTCGCGGGTTCGAGTCCCGTCGGCTCCGCCACTCATTTCCAAACTAAGAATCTCACGCCCTAATCGTGTAAATCTTGTCAATCCTGTAATCCTGTCTACTTTTTCACAGGATTACAGAATTCGCATGATTAACAAGATTAGGGGAAACTACGGTTGCGTTGAATGCTGCAAGTTCGGTTATCCTCGTACATCTCAGCCAAATATCTGTTGGGGTTAAACCCGGCAGTGGGAATCACGGCGAGAAACGTGAATAAAATTTCTAAATAATTACCCTTACGCTATTGACCGCGCGGCCGATTTGAATAAAATCCTCTCCAACGGTGAATGTGGTTGCCGGGGTGAGGACGGTAACCAATCGAGGCTGAATGCCTCCGCCAACCTTGAGAGGCCGGTCCAAAACCGGCCTTTCGGTTTTTAGCCACAAAGAAGAGAAGATAACTAGCCACAATAAGGCACAAAAAGCACAACACAAAAAATGATTTCAGTTGCGGAGGCCATCGAGATTGTCAGGCAGCAGACGGTGAAGCTGTCGACGGAGCGGGTGGCGATTGATCAGGTCTTAGGAAGAGTACTCGGCGAAGATGTGGTTGCTGATTCTGACTTACCGCCTTTTGATCGTTCGCAGATGGATGGGTACGCCGTTCGTGCGAATGATGTAAAAGAGCCGCCTGCTCGCTTGCGGATCGTGGGAGAGTCGGCTGCGGGAAGAGGCTGGCATAACCAGTTGGAAGAAGGACAGGCCGTGCGCATCATGACCGGCGCACCGGTTCCCGCGGGCGCCGACAGCGTGCAACAGGTTGAATTAGCTCACGAACTCAAAGATGGCACAGTAGTCGAACTGCTCGAGACGGTCGAACTCGGAAAGTCCATTGTCAAACGCGGGGCTGAAGTCAAAGCCGGCGAAGTCGTCTTAAATGCAGGGATCGTTATCAATGCTGCGATGATGGCAGTGCTCGCCGCGTTTGGCTATGCGACGGTGGAAGTGTTTCGCAGACCGCGTGTCGCCGTTCTCGCCACCGGAACTGAGCTCGTTGCCGTAGATCAAACGCCCGGCCAGGATCAGATTCGCGATTCCAACAATTATTCACTCAGTGCATACGCAGCGTTGGGAGGCGCGACTGTCGAACGCATGCCACTGACCGGGGATGAAACTTCCCTGCTGAAGAGCCAGATCGCGAGCGCTGCTGAACGTTGTGATCTGATCGTGACTTCGGGTGGCGTATCGATGGGTGTTTATGACGTAACGAAGGCTGCTCTTAAAGAGCTCGATGCGGAAATCTTTTTTGAGCGCGTTGCCCTTCGTCCCGGCAAGCCTACCGTATTCGCGCGTTTGCCAAACGGCACCCTCGTCTTTGGACTGCCAGGGAATCCTGTATCAGTCGCAGTAACTTTTAATTTATTCGCGCGGACGGCACTGCTCGCGATGCAGGGCGCAGCGGATCCCACGTTGAAACGCGAAACCGCTGCATTAGCACGAAGTGTGAAAGGAACGACAGATAGAGACAGTTACTTACCTGCCCAGTTGACGACCAACGACGACGCAGAGCTCATCGCGTTTCCGTTGAAGTGGGGTGGCTCGTCGGATTTCGTCGCGTTTGCGTTAACAACCGCACTGCTGGTCGTACCTGCAAACGTCAAATCGGTTGAAGCCGGATCGCTCGTGACCGTGCTGCGTCTCCCTTAGCAAAGCCACAACGAAGCACACAACGCACCGACGAGATTTACCGTGACGCATTTCTGCAGGATCGGCGCGACTCGTTCGGTCAATCCCTTGAAGCCGAGGAAGCCCGGCAGCAGCTCGATGCGACTCGCGATCTTCTGGTCAAATAGATCCAGCCCTTCCTTACCGGGCCATAACGTTGCCATAACGTAGTCTGCTTCGCCTTTCGGCTTGGCTCCGTTTCCTACCGGTGACCAAAACTTTCCGATAACGAAGCGCGCCAGCTTTTTCGAAAAGTCGGTTTCGCGCAGCTTCACGCGCGCAACGTTCCAATAGAAGCTCGAATGGATCGACTCTTCCTGCACGATGCCGATCAAAAGTTGTTTCAGCACCGGGTGACCCGCGAGATCTGACAAACGGCGGTAGGCATTCATCGCCGTGATCTCGTTGATCGCTCCCCAAACCATGTGCGCGCCGTGAAAATATTTTCCAAACGGGCGCGACGCATGGTCAACCAGATAACTTCCGATCAGGTACAGCCGCGGAATCTTTCGCGTTGCTTCAACCTGCCAGTTTTTGCCAGTCGGATATCCGGCCTCTTCCAAAAACCGGTTCAGCAGGTTGCCGTGATGGAGCTCTTCGATACTCCAGCGATCCATAAACTTTCTGATGATCGGATCTTTGCCTGTCGGCGTGCGTCGCAACTCCTGATAGTACATATCAGTGAAGTACTCGATATCCCGCATGTAAACCAACACCGGTATGAAGGCGGGATTGATCTCGTAGTTCTTGATCTCGTTCCACTTGATACTGTTGACGTACTCCTTTGATAGAGCGCGGGGTTGCTTCTCGTACCAGTCGAGTACTTCTTTATCCGTCTCAAACACAGGGGGAACCTCCGGAGTTTCAAATAGTCGAATAATGCAATCTACATTACGTTATGCAAGCCGAATCGGTTTTTGTTACCGCTTGATTTACTGCTAAGAACTACCCAGGCCTCGAGATGGGGAAGAGCAAAATGAGAGAAACCCTAATGAGGCTCTCGTCCCGGTCGTTCGCAGGATAGACGCAAACATGGTCAGATGTCGAGATCTACTTGCCATATCTACTTGCTCGGCAATTGTTTTTGTTATCTACTTCAGTTATGACACAGCTTTCACATGTGGACGACCAGGGCCGCGTTCGCATGGTCGATACGGGAAATAAAGAGATCAGCTCGCGACGTGCCGTCGCCTCAGCCCGCGTTCTGATGACGAGCGGGACTGTGGCAGCTTTGCGTGAACACCGGACGCCTAAGGGCGATCCTCTCGAAGCCGCGCGACTCGCCGGAATCATGGCCGCTAAGCGAACTTCGGATCTGATTCCACTCTGCCACCCGCTGCCGATAACGCATATCGACCTTCAGGCAAGACTCGACGAGGACGGCGTTTGGCTCGAGGCTGAAGTGTCGACAAATGCGCAAACCGGCGTGGAAATGGAGGCATTGACCGCCGTCTCCGTCGCGGCGCTGACCGTTTACGACATGTGCAAAGCGCTCGAAAAAGGGATGACGATTACCGACGTCCGCCTGGAAAGTAAAACCGGCGGCAAATCGGGAGACTATAGAAGGGGCTAACAGGCGCAGCTTGCAGGAGCAGCAGGAAGCAGATTGCAGGTACAGTTGCTCCTGCACCCCTGCTCCTGCGCCGTGCTCCTGCTCCTGCACCCTGCTGCTGGTTCGGGAACCTTGCCGCGGCATTGTGCGTTAATGTTCCCGGGACTAAAATAAGGCCACCAATTCCGCCGACTTACCGGAGAGTTCAAGATGAGATTAAGGCTTTCACAAGACGCGCGACCTCAGGCAATGACACTGCTCATCGCCGCCACCATTTCCGTGGTGCTCTGGTTTATCCCCTTCGCCGAGTTTCTAACGTATCCCTTCCGAATTTTCGTCACGTTCATACATGAAGGCGGACACGCCCTCGCAGCCCTGGTTACCGGCAATTCCGTAGCCAGCCTGAGCGTAGCGACGAACGCCAGCGGGGAAACCTACACGACGCAAGGCGGACTAATCTCGCAAGTCTTTATCTCGAGTGCGGGTTATCTTGGTTCGATGGCCTTCGGCGCGTTGTTACTGATTCTGATTCGGAAAGCCGTCGCGGCGCGTATCGTCCTGCTGAGCTGCGGAATTTTGGTTTTCGCGCTGACGATGATTTACGGTCTGTTCAAACCCATCTTCTCGATGAACGCCTGGTCGGGAATACCGTTTACGCTTTTCGCAGGGTTGTTCATTACGGCGAGTTTGATTTTGATTGCGAGATTTGCGACGGCAAAGGTCGCGACTTTCTTCGTGAGCTTCCTGGCAGTGCAATGCGTCTTGAACGCACTCTTTGATTTAAAGACAGTCTTCTTCCTCTCGAATCCATTCGGACCGGCGATTCCCACTGACGCCGTGAACATGGCGAACGCGACTCACATTCCAGCGATCATCTGGACCGTCATCTGGATTGCGTTAGCGCTCGGAATTCTGTGGTTCGCGATGCGAATGTACGTCGCCGGCCGCGATAAGAGCTACCAGCCCGATCTTCCGTTCGAGGAACCACAGATTTGACGGATCTATCCGTCCAATCCGCGGCTAAAAAACAAACCTTGCCTGGAGCTGAAACATTCTTGGTGGATCTATATTCGCAAATGCCGGAATCGCATTTGTCGCCGTTCCGACGTTTGAAACAAACTGCCCAAACGTCGGGGCCACGGTTGCGGTGTTCCCCCAGGTTGTTACGCCTCTGCCAAGGAAGTTTCCGTGATTGAAAAGATTGAATCCTTCCACTCTCAGCAGGATCGCCATAGTCTCTGAAAACTTGAATCGTTTCTCCACAAACGCCGCAACATCCGACGTGGGGGTACCTCGAAATGCTGACTTGCCAATCACCGTTCCATTGATAACTGGCCGATCGTTATTGATCCCGTCACCGTTATTGTCGGCGCCAGTCGTGGCGTTGAACGGGCGTGAAGACGCAAACATCGAGACGGTGCCGGCTGTGATGTCGAAGGGGAAACGATAATTAAACGTGATTACCGCACGATGGCGTTGATCGACGACACTTGGACCACGTTCAATCTCACCCAGTGCAATGATGTTACTCTCGTTTGGCCCAATACCATTGCCGTCAGGCTCGAAAGTATTTGTTGCTTTCGACAACGTGTAACTGACGGATGCAAACATCTTTCTGTTGCCTCGATAGCTGAACTGAGTTTGCAGCCCGTCGTAATCGGCGACGCCGAGATTCATGATCGTGTTGACCTGCCGCACACCGCCGTTGACAGGGAGGATCGGCCGCGTTCCGTTTGCCGTAGCGACGGATCGAGACTGGCCCTGCGCGGTTCGCGGAAAGGGCGTTGGAGCGTTTAGATCGACGGTGCGATCGAGATCGGTCCAATGCTGATGCACGTAGTCGGCTCCGAAGAACAATCCCTTGAAGAATTCGCGCTCTGCACCGAATGTAAAGACCTGGCTGCGCGGGTTGACCAGCTTGTCCGGATAGTTCGGAAGCAGATCGAAGTTCAGCCCGAAACTGGCAAACTGCTGGCGATAGAAATCACGCAGCCCCGCCCGGATAGTAACGTCGCGTGCCGGTCGCTGTGTCGCCGGAAGGGTTCTGGGGTCTATCGGGACCGGAAGGCACGAGCCGACAAGGCAGGTTGGGAAACCTGTCTGGCCCGGCGTTGCGGTGTAGGTGGTCAAACCGTCAAGACCGTTCACGAGATAACCGGCAACAGCGTTCGCACGAATTTGCGTGTAGTACATCGCGTAGCCACCACGAATCGACATTCGCGAATCGCCGCCCGGATGCCAACCAAAACCGATGCGTGGTGCAAAGTCATTTTTCGAATCGGTAAGAGTTTGGCGGTCATAACGAAGCCCAAGGTCAAGCGTGAAATCGCGGTGCAGGTGAATGTTGTCCTGCACGAAGACGGTATTGAGCCACTGCGGCAATTCATAACTGCTGATGCCGTAGTTAACCGGTTGCGTGTAGCTTTGAACGTCCGCGAGCGTCAACTGATCGAACGGCTTGGTGCCGTTAACGAAAGTAAACGTACCGAGGATGGCCGTACCGGGTTCGCTGCCCGTGCCGCCGGAAGTGTGATGAACGATGCTGCCGCCAAACCGGAGGTAGTGCATTCCATGCGACCACGACACTGTATCGGAGAACTGTATCTGGTGGCCCCACAAATCAGAGGCGCGTGATTGTCCAATCGTAAACTGTGCGGGGCCTTGCGTGCGCTGGTAAGTCGTCGAGAGATTCTGAGCTTCCCACAAGGTCACGGGATCGCCGTGCAGATAAGCGAAGCGCGCTTCGTTTAGGAGTCGCGGATTAATTACGGTCGTGTGATTAACCTGCGCGGTCCACGAACGACGCGAGTAACGACGCGCGACACTCGGAGCGTTGTTTCCACCTACAGCATCCTGCGGGTTATCGTCGTAGAAGCGATCGACGTTCACACGAAACATCAGGTTCTGATTCGACGTGAGCTTGTGATCGATGCGTCCATCGAAAAGAAACTGGCGGTAGTGGCCCGTGTAGGCCAGATTGCCGTCCGGCGGCAGCACAAACGCCGGCAACGTGGGTGAAAGAAACGTCGTGCGATTCTGTCGTGTGTAATCCGTGGTGCCGAAGAAGAACGTGCGATCCTTGACGATTGGGCCACCAATCGTGCCCGAGTACTGTTGGAGTGCGTCGGGAATGTCGACCGGATTGACGGCCTGTAGTGTCGAAGGAACAACGCAAGTCGCCACTGATGGCGGGCAGAAACCGTCAGTTGAAAATGTCTCAGCCTGCCAATCGCCGGGACGAACCAGGACGAGCCCTTCGCCATGGAAGCCGTTCGTACCTGACTTGGTGACGATGTTCAGAGCCGGTCCGGCGGTCCAACCATACTCCGCGGAGAATGCATTCGAGATAACCGCCATCTCCTGAATCGCGCCGATCGGAATCGTGGCGACTGACGTCTGGCGTCCCCAACCTTCGTCGTTGTTTGCGCCGTCGAGCGTGACAGTCGTCGTACGCCGCGAACCTGCGCCGGTGATGAAGTAAACCTGATTGACGAAGAGATCGCCGGTCCCCTTACCCTGACGGAAAGCCGAATTGAGCAGTGGCAGCGCTGACGCCTTCCGGCCGAGGATCGGTACCTCATTGATGTGTTCGCTCGGGAGCGGTAGACCGATCTGCGGATCGGCGCGAACGCCTTCGGCTGTGCCGTAAACAGTGACCTCAGCGTTTTGCGATCCGGCCTGAAGCATCACCTTCACGGTAGCGGTCTCACCCGATCGAAGGGTCAGGCCATCGCGTTCTTCGTTACTGAAACCTTCGCGCGCGACCGTGACTTTATAAGTGCCGGTCAACGACAACGCCGCAAATGTCGCAGCACCGTCATCGCCCGAAATTGCTTCGCGGGAAGCGCCGGTGGCGGTATTCACCACTGAGACCTTCGCGTCTCGGATCACCGCGCCGTTTTGATCGTTGACGACGATTATCATCGTTGCGGTGTTTGGCGATTGGGCTGAGGCCGCGATCAGCGCAGACAGCATCAACGGTAAGGTAAATAGTTTGAGTTTCATTCAGATCACCTGAGGTTGGAATTCCCGGACGAAGAGATTGTGAGGCTAAAACTGAATTACTACCACCAGCCGTAGACACACTAGCCACGGATGACACGGATCCAAAATCCGGATTTCAAATCCGTGTCATCTGTGGCTCAGAACTCGTAACGATAACGCACCGTCACACCACGACCGGCACCGTCGATGCCCCAACTGATGCCGCGATATGACTTGTCGAAGATGTTTTCGAAGTCGACAAAGACTTCCGACTTCTCCCCAAACTTGATCGCCCCGCGAACGCCAACGAGGCCATAACCCGGAAGGTGCGGGAAGAGCGGTACGAGGGTGTTGTTGTCGATCACGCGCACGCCGTTGATGGTCGCGCCGATCGGCAAGAGACGATCCTGCACCTGCGTCAGGTTTTCAGCGGTCGCGATCAGAATTCCGCCCGCATTACCGCACCCTGCTGCCGGAACAGTCGTCAGTCCCCTCACACATGCGCCACGACGGAAAAAATTTTGAATGTTCGCACGTGAACGCGCCGCGCCTGTTCTGCGATCAGCCAGATCGAGTTGCGACAAACGATTCTGACGGCCCGTCATCGTCGAATAGCCTTCGATGTAAAAGCGCGAGCGCGGTTGATAACGCAGACTCACAAAACCTGTGGCCGGCGGAATCCCACCTTCGATTTCGGGTGGTAATCCATTCAGCAGACTGTACGCGCGGATGTAGGTGAAGTTGGCGGTCCCGGATACCTGGTCAGTAAAACGCACGCGACCATTCGCTTCGACGCCGTTCAAACGAGCATCGTCGAAGTTGACGCGCGTCAGCACGGGAGTCGTAGGCGCGGCCGCAACGAACACAAATCCATTCGTCGGATTCTGCGAGATGATTTGATCGCTGCCGAGAAACGTCCCCGTAGCACCGGGCGGTAGCGAGAGCGGCACGTCGAAGTAAACCTCACTGAGTTTCGTGCTAAAGCCGGTGAGTTCTGCTCCAAAACGCCGGCTGGTGTAACGGAAACTCAAATCGAAGCTGTCGCTGTATTCCGATCCGAGACGAGCGACGGGTATGCCTGTGGTGCCGATCGAGCCACCACGTGCCGCAGCAGTTCCGGCGTCCACTTCAAACCCGACGCCGGTTAAACCAAGAATACCAAGGTCTGTCGCGTTCGGCGCGCGAAAACCGCGCGTGTACTTCGCGGCGATATCGAAGCCGCCCGTCACATTGAACACGCCTCCTATGCGTCCGGAGAAGGCGCCGAAGCGCTGGCTATCATCCGGGAATAGCGGCTTTCCGTCCGGACCAATTGCTGCGTTACTGGCGCGCGATCGATAAGACGCGACGCTATAACGCAACGCGGCGTTTATCTGTAGTCGATCGGGAATGGCGATGAAATTGTTTTGCACGAAAAAGCCGTACGCGAGATAGTGTGCGCCATCGGGAATTCGTGGTCGTGAGTTTGTGAAACGTCTCGTGACCGGATCAAAAGTAAACGCCGGCGCGTTGATCGTGTCGCGATAGATATCGGGGCCAAACAAGAACGTGTTGCGATCGCCGATCTGCTTGTCGAGATAAAAATTGAAACCGGCTACGTTCGTGCGTTCGCGTTGGTTCGTGATCGCGCCGGCGGGGTTCCCGTTTCCGCCCTGGTTAATTCGCTCTTCACGCTGGCCGTTGTAAGAAAACGTGAACGAGCCGTTATCGAAGATCCAGAGATTCTGACGGAAGAGCCGCGCGTAGAAAGTGTCAGTCATTAAGTTGCGCAAATCGGCGATGTTGTTTCCGTCGCCGCCCAGCAACTGATCGTAGCGTTTGCCGTTATCCTGCTGGTTGCGTGCGTAACTGAAAAGAATCTGGGTGTTGTCGTTGAGATTGAAGTTTGCGCGTGCGAGAGTGCCGTATTGAGTGAAACCGGTGTCGGGCAGTCGTGTGCCAAATACGTTTGAAGGCAGACCCAGAAAGCGCGTCACCGCGGCGTGATAGTCAAGACCGTCTGCGGAGCGCAGCGTGCTGATGCGACGCCCGTTCACGTTGAGCAACAGACCATAGTTGCGCGTGCCGTAAGTGAACAAAGAGTTGCCGCCTGCGCCATTTGTCGGCGAGGCGTAGAAGACATTTGTGTGACCGTGAAACTCCGGCTCCGGACCACCATAGCGCGGCGCCTGCGAGATGAAGTTGACTACGCCACCATGAACATCCGAACCGTACTGTGAGCTGTTTGGACCACGCAGAATCTCCGCCGTCTCCAGACTCGAGGGCTCAATCAAACTGAAGAATGTTCCCACACCGCCACGCTGAGCACTCGTGGTGTAACGAATTCCATCGACATAAACCGCGACGTTTCTGCCAGTCAGTCCGCGCACAAAGACTGCGCTAAGCGAAGGGCTCGTGCGTTGCAGATTGACGCCCGGTTCCTCGTCAACAACCTGGGCCACCACTTCCGGTGCGCGCTCAAGAATCTCGCGTTCGTTAATGATGTTGACTTGCGTCTCGACTTTTCGAGTGTCAGTAACGAGACCCGCCTCAGCTGTGATCGTGACCTGCTCTTCGACTGGAGTGACTTCGAGGACTACAGCAACGTCCTGGGTGCTTCCGGCAGTAACATGAACGGCAGAGCGGTAACGCACGAAACCCGCGCCCTCCACGTTGAGTTGATAATCACCAGGCAAGACATGTTCGAGTGTGAAGCGACCCTGTGCGTCGGTGGTGGTCGCCGCAATGACCGCGCGATGGCTGTGGAGCAACGAGACGGTCGCACCGGCCACAACCGCGCCACCGGGATCTTTTACGGTTCCGTTAATCTTGCCTTCCGAATCCTCCGCGAAACCCATAAACGGCATGAAGCAAGCGAGAAGACAACATCTCACAGCAGCCAGGACTTTTCTCATAATTTCGGGACTGTATAAGCCCGTAGAAACTACTACCAGCTATCGTAGGAAACCTATCTGCGTAATCTGTGGACGGATTTAGCTGAGGATTACGACGACGTGTTCGACTAAAGAATGGACGGAGGCGAGGACTTGCGGACGGCTCTCAATCGTCACACCAACCACGACAATGAAGGCGAGCACGAGCCAGGGTACAAAGCGAACTATTGAGGCGTTACTGACAAGCTGACGTGGATCGGTCGAGGCGAGTTCGACCAGGCGTCTTACTCTGACTTTAACCCCGGGTGAGTCGTCACCGCCGAGGAACGGCGATACGAGCGCCGATACTGCAGCCGGAATCACCGGCCGGTGTCCTTTCGGAATCATCCTCGCGATACGGACCAACGCAGAAGCAAGGTTCAACGCCACGAACGAACTCTGCTGTGCGGCATGTTCATCAGCCGCTGATTCGGATGCATCGCTCCACGCGCGGTCGAGTGATCTGCCACATGGAATGAGCAACAGCGCCGCGCGACTGACTCGCATCACCGCGCGCTTGAAGTTGTCGTGTGCCGCAAGATGACCATACTCGTGCGCGATTGTGGCCGCGAGCTCTTCCCCACTTAACGACTCAAACACGTGGTCGGCAATAAACAATCGCGGGCGAAACGCGCCGACAACTGCGACGATCGGGAACGAATGCTGAAAGACGTAAGTGGGAATACTTATCCCGTCGAGTTCGACGGGTGTTGAAGATGCCAGCCAGTCTTTGACCAGCGAGCGTGTGGCCAGCCATGATCGAAGTCCACGCGAGATCGCGAGTCCCACGCCGATGGCTGAAAGCGTCGCCAGCAATCCCAGTTTCCAACTGACAACTTCGTCCGTCGCGTGCGGCTCGTAGATCAGGTACGACGGAATCATGAACGCGCCGATCGAGACGATCGCGATGACAGGTGGTCCAATGCGCATCACAAACAGTATCTCTGCGCGCGTACGTGCCGAACAGTTGCGCAACAAGGGCCTGCAGAGACGTCCCACTCCCACCGCTATCATCGTCGCCGTAGCGTTGATGGTCAGCAGCAATGCCAGGACAAGAGTGATGCCCAGAAATGTGTACATTTACGGCTTCCGGTTTAGCTCGCGTTTCTTTTCCTGGACCAGGCGATCGAGCTCGTCGAGGAGTTCGCGGTCATGTTCGCTCAGCGTGTCGACGATGCAGGCGAGCACCGGTTCGACTCCGTCAGCTCCATGACCGAGCAGGCCATCGACGACGTCTTCCTTGATCCCGCGATCGAGTTCGTCGCGAGAGACGACTGCGGAGTAGACAAACGCGCGCCCTTCCTTGCGACGTTCGAGCAGTTTCTTCTTGAAGAGACGATCGAGCGTGGTCATCAGGGTTGTGTAAGCGACACGCTCCTCGAAAGCGCGGTGAATGTCGCGCACACTGGCTTCACGCAAACGCCAGGTCTCTTCCATGACCTGCCGTTCCAGCTTTCCAAGAGCGAAACTAGCGATTTCAGCCGGCCGGCGAAATCCACGCAGTAAAAATCGAGAGGTTTTCATGTCGTCGGGCATTGTCGTCCTGGAAGCGTGAGGCTGTCAACGTGTATTAGCCGCGGCTAAATAAATGTCATTTGGCGCTGGCGCGATTGTCGCTTATCATTGCTGGTTTTCGACTATCGCCGATTCGCGTCTGTATGCCTGAAGAAGCCATTCAAGTTATAGGAGCCCGCGTTAATAATCTCAAAAACGTCTCCTTTACCATCCCCATCAACCAGATGACCGTGGTGACGGGGGTGAGCGGGTCGGGCAAGTCTTCGCTCGCATTCGACACGATTTACGCTGAAGGCCAGCGCCGCTACGTCGAGTCGCTCTCCGCTTACGCGCGGCAGTTTCTCGAACGGATGGACAAGCCCGACGTCGATGAGATTCACGGCATCGCGCCCGCCATCGCGATTCGCCAAAAGAATTCGACCCGTAATCCTCGTTCGACTGTCGGCACTCAAACCGAAATCTACGACTATCTGCGGCTTCTTTTTGCGCGCGTCGGAGAAACGTTCTGCAGAGTCTGTGGACGGCTGGTCACCCGCGACGCGCCGGACTCGATCGCCGATGAAGTTCTTACCAACCTGCCCGAAGGCATGCGGTTTTACGTCCTCTTCCCTGCCACTGCCGGTCTGAACGAGGCGAACCGCGAGCAGAAGAAACCAGGACGTGCACGCAGCGGCTCATCGCGGCAATGGGTGACGGCACATCTCATGAGTCTGATGCAAAGAGGCTTCACCCGTCTCTTTGTCGACGGACAAACAATCGATCTGCAATCACCTGACGATTATCCGCGCAATGATTTCAAAGACGTCTTTGTGCTCGTCGATCGTTTGACCGCGCGGCCTGACATTCGCCAGCGTCTCGTCGATTCACTCGAGATCTGTTTTCAGGAAGGTCACGGCACGGCACTGATTGAGACTGCTGATGCTGACGCGAAACGGCTGTGGTTTTCCGAGCGCTTCGAGTGCAAGTACGACCACACCGTCTACGCGACGCCGGAACCACGTCTCTTCAGTTTCAACAATCCTTTCGGCGCTTGTCCGACGTGCCAGGGATTTGGCAACACGATTGGGCTCGATCTCGATCTCGTTATTCCGAATCCCGGCTTGTCGTTAAAAGATGGAGCGATCGAGCCATGGACCAAGCCGCAACACGAGTGGGCGTTTCAGGAGTTGAAGCAGTTTAGTCGGGCGGAAAAGATCTCGATGACTGTTCCGTTCAATCAGCTTTCAAAGTCAGATCAAAATGCTGTCATCGAGGGACGCGGTGAGTTTGGCGGAGTGCGGGGCTTCTTCGATTGGATGGAGACGAAGAAGTACAAGCTTCACGTTCGTGTCTTCCTCTCAAAATATCGCGGTTACACGTTGTGTCCCGATTGCGGCGGCGGCAGGCTGCGACAGGAAGCGCGCGACGTGAAGGTTGGCCGAAGAACTTTGCCCGAAACCTGTTCGCTCTCAATCAAAGATGCCGCCGCGTTTTTTGATTCGCTCGATCTTTCAGCCGAACAGACGGCGATTGCCGAACGAATACTTTTTGAAGTGCGACGGCGCTTGCGATTTCTGGTCGAGGTCGGACTCGATTACCTGACTCTGGATCGCCTCGCGTCGACACTCTCCGGCGGCGAAGCACAGCGAATCCAACTCGCAACGAATCTCGGCTCTTCGCTTGTCGGCGCCCTATACGTGCTCGATGAGCCATCGATCGGTCTGCATCCGCGGGACAACGATCGTCTCATTCGTCTGCTCAAGAACCTTCGTGACATCGGCAACACGGTGCTCGTGGTTGAACACGACGCGGAGATGATGCGCTCGGCTGATCACATTCTCGACATTGGTCCCGCCGCAGGTGAGCTCGGCGGCCGCGTGATGTACGAAGGCGACTTCAAAGGTTTGCTCGCCGATGAGTCTTCGCTCACTGCGCGCTATCTGCGCGGCGACGCAGAGATCAAGGAACCACGACAACGCCGCGCGATGCAGAAGCGCCGCATAACCATCCAAGGCGCGGCGGAACACAATCTCAAATCGATCGACGTCGAGATCCCGCTCGACATGCTCGTCTGCGTGACGGGCGTCAGCGGTTCGGGCAAATCGACGTTGATTCACGACTGTCTTTACGCCGGACTGAAGAAACAGCGCGGCGAGTGGCAAGGTCACGTCGGCGCGTTTCAGAAACTCGAAGGCGGAATCTTTATCGACGACGTGATCCTCGTGGATCAATCGCCAATCGGACGTACACCACGCTCGAATCCCGTCACGTACATCAAGGTTTACGACGCGATTCGAGAAGTCTTTTCATTGACGCGTGAAGCACAGGCACGAGGTTTTGATCCGTCACATTTCTCTTTCAACCTGCCGGGCGGTCGTTGTGAAGTCTGCCAGGGCGACGGCACCGTGACGGTAGAGATGCAGTTCCTCGCGGACGTGGAGTTGGTCTGTGAAGAATGTAAAGGCACACGCTTCAAGCAGCAGATTCTCGACATTCGTTATCGCGGCAAGAACGTGCACGAAGTGCTCAGCATGACTGTGCGCGAGGCGATCACGTTCTTTCGCGAGGTGCCGAAGATCACGAATCGCTTGCGTGTGCTGGACGACGTCGGACTGGGCTATCTGCGTCTGGGCCAATCGGCGACGACTCTCTCCGGCGGTGAAGCGCAACGCATCAAACTCGCGGCCCACTTATTGAAGCGAACCGGCGCCAAAACGCTCTATATCTTCGACGAACCAACCACGGGTCTCCACTTCGACGACATCAACAAACTACTCGCCGCGTTTCGCGCACTCATTGACGCCGGGGGCTCTCTGCTGGTAATCGAACATAATCTCGACGTGATCAAGACTGCCGATCACGTGATCGATCTCGGCGCTGAAGGTGGGGATGCGGGCGGCTACGTCGTCGGCGTCGGCACGCCAGAAGAGATCATGGACATTCCCGAGTCGTATACCGGTCGGTTTCTGCGTGACTACCTTGCAAAATCAAACGGTCACCACAAATAAAATTCCGCGACGACGACAACTGCTGTATCTCGGATTTATCTACGTCGTATTCCTGCTGCTCTTAGTCTCTGTAGAAGTAATCACTCGCGTTGCGTTTACGCGCGTCGATAGTCTCGATCTGTTCGTCAACACACCGCAGCAGAAGATGCAGGTTGCAAATCCGCAGCAGTCGGGGATCTTCGAAGGCGATCCGTTGCTGCTCTGGCGTCTAAAACCGAATCTCTATCACGTCTATTGGGATTTTACGGTGGTCTCGACAAACGCGCAGAGCTTTCGTGCGGATTATCCGATCGGCGCGAAGCCTGCGGGAACGTTTCGGATCGTTTGTCTCGGCGATTCGGTAACGTTTGGTTATCGTGTGCCGCCTGTGTGGCCCGAGAAGCCGAATGAATACAACCCGGAATGGCAGCCGTTTCCCGTGCTGCTTGAAAAGGAACTGCGCCAGGCGAATCCGAACCGGAGTATAGAAGTGTTTCCGATGGCGGTGCCGGGCTACACGAGTCATCAGGGGCTTGCATGGCTCAGGCGTGACATTGGTTACCTGCAACCGGATGTCGTGATCGCGAGTTTCGGCTGGAACGACGTGAGCATGAGTGACGTGCCGGATCGTGAAGCAATCGACACGCGCTGGTGGCCCGTTGCGATCCGGTGGCTGGTCGATCATAGCCAGGCGTTTGCACACGGGACCCGCTGGCTGCGATCGCGAAACCAGATGAAGGCAGGCGCTCATGTTCCGGAACCGCGTGTGTCGCAGAAGGAGTACGTTGAGAACTTCAACGCGATTGTTCGGCTCGCGAAGGATCACGGCGCGGAAGTGATCGTTATTGGTGCGCCGTATCGCGACAGCAAAACCAATCCGCCGGAAGCGCAGTTGATGACGCAATACCGCACATGGTTAAAATCAGAGATGCAACAGAGCCAAACACCGTACCTGGAGATCCTCGAACTCACGGAAGCAGCAGGCAGTGTTAACGAAGGATTTTTCGGCGAGCTGATCCACCCAAACCACATGGGTCATCGTCTGATGGCGTCCGAGCTTCTCAAGCTGATGGGACAACGACGGCTCTTAAAAGATCTAAACGTACCTGTTTTCGTACCTTAAATGTAAACGCGGATATGACGGATGAAATCCGTGTTATCCGTGGCCTATATTGAACATGGAGGATTGAGATGGCTTTGAGTAAACAGATTGTTGCGGATCTGACGACGGCGATGAAGGCGCAGGATGCGGCGAAGACGTCGACGTTGCGGATGGTGAAGGCCGCGATGATGAACCGCCAGATCGAGAAGGGCGCGGAGCTGGATGACGAGGACACGCAGAAGCTTCTGCGGTCGCTGGTCAAACAACGGCGCGACTCGATCGAGCAATACCAAAAGGCCGGACGGCAGGAACTCGTCGACAAGGAACAGGCGGAAATCGGCGTCATCGAGACTTACCTGCCAAAGGCGGCGTCGCAGGAAGAGATCGAACAGGTAATCGCGTCAGTGATCGCCGAGACGGGCGCAAGTTCAATGAAAGACATGGGCAAAGTCATGAAAGCCGCGCAGGCCGCTCTGGCCGACAAAAACGCCGATGGACGGCTCGTGAGTGAAATCGTTAAAGCGAAGCTCGCCGGGTGAGATTCAGGGTGCGGCTTCGAAGACCGCGAAATTGTCCCACCTATTCACCAGACCGAGTCCAGCGGAGTTGTTGAAGAGTCCCGCTTTCGTTGCGTTCGCGAACGTTGCGACGTTGGTCGAATAAACCAGCGTCGCATCGATAAAAACCTGAATGCTGCCGGTTGCACGCGTTACAACTCTTAGCGTGGTCCAACTCGCCGGAATCAGCACTCCACTCGGCAACGTCGTGCGCACGCCATTCACATAACTACCAACTGTAAGAAAGTGGGTTCCCGGCGACGCAATGCTCTCGCTGGTGTAAGCAAAGAAATAGTTTGCCTGGTCCACCACGCGAAAACTCAAACCGGTATCGATCCCGCTGCCCCACCGGCCCCCGAAACGGCTAACGCGAATATCCAGATTTGGAGAAGCGGCCCCGGTATTCACCCAAGACACAGCCGTGTCGTCCCCAAGCAGAACAACTTTTCCATTAAGGATACCAAAGGGCAACCGCTGATTCGCGTCTGCTGTCAGCTGCCAGACTTGCTTGCCGGCAGTACCACCTTCAGTCGAGCCCAGTCCTCCTTTGCCGCCAAACATGTACGTCGAATTCGCACGAGAGAAAGAATCGAAGACAAGTGTTCCGACGGGGACCGCGACTGGCGCAGGAATACCGACCTGCTGCGGCGGCGCACCGGTAGCGAAGTTCGGCGCCGTAGGATCAACGACAAATTGGGGTGGAGGGCAACTGCCGCAGTCGCTGAGTACTCCGGCAGTCGTGCCGCGCGGAACACCAACATGCGAGCCCGTCACATACCCGCGTGAAAAATCACCTACGGTCGGCGCCGCTAGAAAGTAATAGCTGAGTAAGTTTCCTTCCCGGTTGAAAACAGTTTCCGGCGCAAAGCTGGATTCCACTGAGGTGTTCATGCGCGGGTTGCTGCCTTCGTAACCGCGAACCTGCGCCATTCGACCGTGGAAGTTCGCGTGATCCGAACCACCGATCAGAAGACGTCCGGCGCCATTACCAATGCCGGTTGACATGCGCGGCCGCGCATACGGCGTTTTTCCCACCGGCACACCGTCGAAATACGTGATGATGTTGTGTCTGTCCCAACCGACCGCAAGATGGCCCCACTCTCCCGCGACTGGTCCATGGTCGCTGCCGAACGAAAAGATGTGATCGCCGCCCGACATCCCGTCGTTCATGTTGCCTGACATCTCATAACGACCGGACTCGCTCGCGCTCAAATTCGAAAAGCCAAAGAGCAGTGCGTGTAATCCGCCATAACCATCCGAGAGCATGTAAGTAGCGCCTGCGTCATCTGCGGGCATGGCCCAGAACTCCCAGAAGAATGGTCCAAGGTCCGTGAATGCGGGCCAGAAATTTCCGTAGTCAACGGTCTTTGGTGTGCCGTCGAATTCCAACACCTGCTGCGGATCGGGAAGCGGCTTGAACGTCACACTGTAATTGAAGACCTGGTCGTTGATGAGATTCACAACCGACTGTGATGGCGGAGCGAACGTGCAAAAGTCTTGCTCGACTGCGGCGGTGACAGTGTAATTACCCGACACGGTCACGGGCAGTGAGTAGTTTCCATTACTGTCTGACTTTGTCCTGGCCGTTTCTGAACCACTGAGAATGAGACTGATGCCCGTAACGGCCTGGTTGTTGCCATCGACTACGCGGCCGCTAATCGTGTACTTGCGCGGCGCACCCACAAAGTTCAAAACAAGATCCTGATTGAGTGTGATGATGTTCTGCGGCACGAAAGTCAGCAGCGTGGAGGCGGCAGGAGTCACGTGATAGTCAAAGCCTGCAGCTACATTCGTGAAGTTGTAGCCGCCGTCCGCGTTGGTTGTGAACGAACCTATCGTTACATTGTTGGAGTCTGATAGCGCTACGCTAACTCCTCCAGCCGGGTTGTTGTGGTTGTCAAAAATGGTGCCGCTTACACTGTGCGTTTGTCTGACGCCGGAGAAGTTCACGTTCGATTGGCTATTACTGAGGTTGTTGAACGTTCTGGTTGGCGGCGTGAAATTGAAGAATGCTTTGGTAGCGCTCAACGTGTAGTTGCCAAAAGTATTTATTAGGAAGGAATAGGATCCGCTCGCGCCAGTCGTTATTGCCTGGACCTGATCTCCATTTAGAGCAAGGGTGACTCCGCTCATCCCGTCGCCATTCGCGGCGGTTACTCGACCGCTAATTAGATATGGAGGGGCGAGAGTTGGTCCCGCTCCGTCGTCGTCCGGTGGACCACCTCCTAGCACGCCGATTCCGACTCGAACTCGATTGCTCTTCACGCCGTGAAGCGTCAAACCAATCAACACGTCGCCGGTCTCAGTGAGATTGTCATTGAGTCTCAGAATTATCGAACTCAACCACGGCAGAGACGATAATGGTGCGGCATACTCGACTTGCATCGGGAGGTGCGTATGAGAAGCCGTTTCCGCATCAGCGGTGATCGCTGACGCATTTTCATTAGGCGCGAGGGCAAGATTCAGTGCGAAGACCATCACTCGCGTACGCCCATCGGAAGCGAAAGGGGTTGAACGCGTGAAGGGTTCCTTGCGGAAGGTCACTGTTTCGAAGGCTATTGCGCGCGTGGAGTTCGCCTCGCTAATCAGGACAAGCGGTTTTTCGCCAGGCGTCTGTGCGCTGGCCGTCAAAGCGCTGAGAAGGCAAACCCCGAGCACGCTGAGTACTTGCCAAATGAGTTGGGGTCGAATGGGTCGAGGCATTTCGGCCACAGATTACACCCATTTGTTCACAAAATCTGTGGAATCTGCGGATTGACTGGTCAAGTTGCCTGTTGCTGGCCCTTTCCGTATAATTCACAGCTTGCTCGAAGGCACGGGGTCTTGTCCGGTGGGTTTCGCGCCCACTTTTTCTTTTGGGGCGAGAACCGCTCAGAAGGGTAGCAATGGGTAACGAATCGATTGCAGAAAAGGTTCAGGAACTAGCTGAACGGGTCGCAATCGACCATGGCCTCGAGCTGGTACACGCCGAGGTAGCCGGCCCCGAGAACAAGCCGATTGTTCGTATATTCATTGATAAGCCCCATGGCGTGACTCACGAGGATTGCTCCGAAGTGAGCAATCATCTCGGGACGATTCTGGACGTTGAAGACTTTATTCATGCGTCCTACACATTGGAAGTTTCGTCGCCGGGACTCGAACGAGGGTTGTACAAACGCGCCGATTACGAGCGTTTCACCGGCAGCAACGCGAAAATGAAGACGCGGCAGCCGATTGACGGGCAGCGAAATTTCCGAGGTCGTTTGCTGGGACTGGACGGCAACGACGTGCTTTTTGACGATCGAACTAGCGGGCAGGTGCGTGTTCCTCTGGATTTGATAACCAAAGCGAACCTGGAAGTCGACGTAGACGAGGAACTGCGCCGCGCTAGCCATTAACCGTTTTATAAGTCCTATAGGTCCTATAGGACCTCTTACAACTGAATAGCTCAACGACGCAGACAAATCGTCTGACGCCGAGCGAGGAGATAGAGAGACTTTTCATGAGTTCATCGATAGCACAAAATATCGAGGCACTTTGTCAGGAACAGGGTATCGACCGTGACCTGGTGATCGAAGCAATGAAGGAAGCCGTCCGCGCGGCGGCTAAGAAACAGTTTCGCTCCGGAGAAGACATCCAGGTGGACTGGAATGCAGAAACAGGCATCGAGCTCTCGGCCTCGAAAGTGGTCGTTGATGAAGTCGAAAACGCCGCCACGGAACTCTCTATCGTAGAAGCTCGTGAGTTAGCCGGCGACGAAGTCGAACTGGGCGACGCGCTATTGCTTCCCCTCCCGATGGAAGAGTTGGGACGCATCGCAGCCCAAACAGCCAAACAGATTCTTTTTCAGAAAGTCCGCGACGCCGTTCGCAGTAACGTCTACGAGCAGTACATCGACAAGATCGGCGACCTCGTCAATGGTTACGTCAAACGATTTGAACGCGGCAACATCATCGTCGACCTCGGCAACCTCGAAGCAATTCTTCCACGCTCGCAGCAGTCACGCGGTGAACAGTGGAATCAGGGCGAGCGCATTCGTGTCGTCATAAACAACGTGTCGAAAGAGTCAAAAGGCCCGCAAGTGGAAGTTTCACGCACTTCGCCCGAGCTCTTGCTGCGGTTGTTTGAAATGGAAGTGCCGGAAATCTACGACGGCACCGTCGTTATCAAATCGGCTGTTCGCGAACCAGGCGAGCGCGCCAAG
>JBKPPU010000099.1:0-35042 GCA_046733695.1 Acidobacteriota bacterium | reverse complement strand
GTGTAAAAGAGGATTGCCTTCTCGTTATTGATGCCAAACTCGTAACTGTCGTCGGCAGCGTCGTTGATTCCGGCCCAGCGCAGGTACTGCGTCACACCACCGGTATCGCGCCACCAGTTTACGAGGCAGAGTTGAACGTATATATTATTCTTCGCCGCTTCCGCAATTACTTTGTCGAGATACACGAAAGAATCTTCGTTCCACTGTCCGGGAGCGAGGCGGAAATAATGATTACGCGGCCAGTCATCAAAGTCAGCCATCGGCTTGACGTCATTTGGTCCTCCCTCACCGAACGCCCAAACACGCACGACTTTAATTCCCGCTTGTGCCGCTTGACGCAGGGTTTCCGGCATTTGCGCGCGATCTTCGTCGCGATACATGAGGGCGACATTCGCACCGACGAAGCGAAACGGCTTCTGACCAATTACGAATCGTCCGCCACGCTGGCGGACAAACTGATCCGTTGAACTGCGATTCGCAGTATTCGGGGAGGCTACTAAAAATAGAGCCGCCGCGCTTCCAACGACGAGAAGCGCGGCGACTGCAATCAGTTTCTTGTTCATCAACGCAGTAACTATCTCGGGTTCGTCATTCTAATAAAGCCAATAATCGCACAAACCGCCCCGAGAACCACAAACAGGTTAAAGAACGCGCCGACACCGAGTGCCATCGAGAGATCGACGGAATTCTGCGAGATACCCAACACCGCAAATATGCCAAACAGCAGGAAGTGAAGGTGATAAATGACCATGCAGACGCCAGCGTAAGTAAACCAACGCGCAGAAGATCCAAAAGCCGCGGACCTTTGAAAACCGAGTACGGCAGCTATCAACCAGGCAACGCCTCCCGCAATCAATAACAACACGACGACCGGAAAGAAATAGTTTGGCTGCGTGGCGCGTAGTTGCGGCTGCAGGAACTCTATCAGCAGTGGAAACATTTTCAGTGCGACTCTCCTTCGTTATCTAATCCTTGTTAACAAAAACGCCGTCTGCGCACGTAAGCCGCTTTGGTATGTGCACAAACGGCGTCCAAGATGGTGTAGGGCAGCGGGCGCAAGTTTACACAGCGGGAGCAAGCAGGGGCCCGCTGTCGAAAAGTCCTCAGCGCCGCTATTGCGTAATGTGAATCTCTTCCTCTTTGTTTACATGTCCGAGGAAGTAGATCAAGCCGCAAACAAACGCTACTGCTGCCAACCCGAGTGCGATCCATCCTTGAGAATGACCGCCGGCGGGGTTCGCATCGGTCACAAACTTGTAAAAGTAAAAGATCGCGCCGATGGCAGCCGCAATGCCAACCACTATCGCGAGAATATCTTTCAGGCTTTTCATTTTGAACCTCCGGCCAGGAAAATTGAAATATGAAGGTTAAGGAAAAAGCCGATCTTTTGCGCCTATTATGGCGTCATGTTAACGCCGCGCCGCGCGGGAATGCAAGCCGGATATTTGGACACGGATGAAACGGATAAATGAAACCAGATCAGCGCGGATCCCATGTCAATCCGTTTAATCCGCGTCTACTTGTAGCCCAGCGGCATACGTACCAGCTTGACTTGGCGACTCATCTCCGCGCCCTGAAGCGTCACGTTTTCGGAATACACCTTGTATCCCGGCACGCGCACGATCAGGGTGTAGCTGCCGGGCGGAGCGTTCAATACCACCGAGTCTCCCTGGATGGGTTTCCCTCCGGACGTGCTCCTCAACACCACCTGAAGATCCCGGTACGCGATGGGTTTTCCCTGTTCATTGATCAGGGACAGTCTCAGCACGACATCCTTTACCGGGCTTGGAGTCGGCGGTGCGGTCGGCGACAAAGTGGGTGATGGTGTCGGTGGCGGGCGATCCGCACCGAACCATAGCTCGAAATGGTTAGGCCGCGCCGAAGTAGAGGTCCTGTCCTTCAGGATCCAGTTTGGTCCATCCACGTTCCTGCACGTCTGTAGCGCTTTATCACGATTGGCAGTAACCGTAGGCAGGTCCTCGTCGTTAGTGGGTTTATACCAGCGCAACTCACTACGGGCAGGTGCACGGTCGCCAACAATTTCGTACGCAGGAATCGTAAAGCCAAGACTCCGCAACGCCGCCGCGAGCTTATCGGCGCGCTGACGCTGATTTTCATTTGCTAACTGAAAATAGAGTCGTGGCGGCAACGTTATACTTTTCTGACTTTCAATGAGCGCCGGATTCTTCTGCTCCGCTGTTTCGATGATTGAGTTTGTTACGACGGACTGCGACTGCTGAACCTGCTTGATCTCTCTCAACGACGCGAGAAAATAACCCGCGGCAGACAACACTTCCTTATCCTTATCGTTCGCTGCGACAGCAACGATTACGGGAATGAGATCGCGCGGAAGTTTTTCATCTTCATTCGGTTCTTCATTCAATTTCTTTAAAGCATTCACGGCCGCCAATCTGTCACGGGAACTCTCGCTTGTTAACTGGTTCAAGAGATCGACGAGGTGTTTGGAGCGATCTCGTTCTTTTTGCAGTTCGCCCTGAGCCTTCAACGCTGCCTCTTGTGCCTCCAGGGCTGCTTGTCTGGAGCGAAACGTCAAATACGTCAACCCAATGGCAGCAATCAACAGCACTCCGAGAACGATAGCGAAGATCGAAACGTAACGCCGCTCCTTTACAACTCGTTCGAGTCTCTCCTGCGTCTCGGCTGCCATCCGGTTCGCTTCGATCTGCGCCAGCCGAGCGGCTTTCTTGTCGCGTATCCAGGTAACCAGGAACTCGCTGACAATTTCATAGAAGTAGATCTTATGACGTGGTTCACGCCGGACCAGCCTGCTTTCAACCAACGCGTTTAGGGCTTTGTTGATCTGTTCCTCGGAAAAGTTTTCCCCTTCGAAAGTCTTGAGATCGGGTTCGGAGACGATATTCCGCGTATTGGTGGAAGTGATCATGTGACCCAACAACGCGATCGACGGCTCGTACAAGTCTCCAAGTTTCTTCAAAGCGTCGGCCCAGTAGCCCTCGAGCACTTTCTGAATGTCGGAGTCATTGTTTTCAAAATACTTCGCTGGATCACGCGATTCCCACAATTTACGGCAGACGATTTGGAGTTCGGTAAGATTGATGAAACCATTCTCACTGCGCTGCTGAATCTGTGTTGCGATCTGTTTTGCGAGATGTTCCAGCTCTCTGACGTGGTTTATTTTTCCCGCAAACTTATCCTTCACCTCTTCATCAGCAAACGGAGCCAGGATGATCTGCTGAGCTTCTTCGACGCGCGGCGGCAGCAATCGGACGTACTGGTCCAACAGCTCCGGCGCCGCCTTGAAGAGAATGTTCAACTTGGCCAGATATTCCTCGCGGAAAACAAAGAGCAGCTTGACCGGTAACGATTCGTCCTGAAGGATCGACGTCAACACGGTCAGAATGTTTCCCTGAATTGCTGATGGAGCGTCCTTCGATGGGGCGGGACCACCGGCGGTCGCTGCTTCTTCAAATAGCGTTATGAACTCTTCAAACTGGTCGAAGATCAAAAGTGGTCGAGGTTCATCAACCCGGCGTTTGAGACGAAGTTGATCGAGCTGCTTATAAAACTCGTCGAGCGATATTTCAAAACTCAACGCGCGCTCATCAGTTGCAGCGGGATCGACGAGATCGGAAGGCAGATACGGAGGACCATCGTCTGTTACTATAGAAATCCGTTCTACTTTGATCTCGCGTCCACGTCGAGGCTGAACACGGAGCCGATGAGCATACAAGTTCTCTTTGATAGCTTCAGGAATCAACCCGGCATTGATGAGCGACGACTTGCCTGAGCCCGAATCGCCGTAAAGCAACACACCCCGATTGATCAGGATGTTGCGCATCAGGTCCCACGTCTCTTCTTCGCGCGAGCAAAACACTCTCTGGTCGATATAGCGAAACGATTCGATCCCGCGGTACGGAATCTCGGGCAGGGGCTTTGTATCTTGCGCAATCGGCGTCACGGCTTAAATACCTTTCCGAGATCGGCGTGCAGCTTGGGAATACAATCCCAGAGATTGAGCACGATGAATGACACGTAACGTCGCTGATTCTCCCAAACGTCGCGAATGAGAACGTCGGGTTTCTTATCGACTGAATAGTTTGGCGGGATGCGTGCAGCATCCAGTTTCCAACGCAACGTCTTAAAGAGCAGACGCAGGTTGTAGTCCATCAAGCTGTAGCCGACGAACAGCGTGGGCCACTTCATCAGATGCGCCAGCACGTTGTTACCAAACGGATGATAAGGCGGCTTGTCGCTCATCCGCAGCACAAACTGTATGTAATCTTCATCTGTAAGGACGATGGATTCCGGCGTGTCCACATCGCCGTGGATCTTCAGCAGGTAAGGCTGTTTCGGATCCGGGTTCCGAGGACAATCGACCGTCTCCGTCTTATTGGTGATATTCGGATTGTAGACGCCTACCTGGTACGGCGTTTCGATATTTTCCGCTTTGGCTTTTGTCTCGAGTGCTTTCTCGTAAAGGTGATCGTAGTTGGTTGTGATCACAATCGGAAACTCGAAGTCTGCAAGCATACGAAGGATCGGTGAGGGTTCACGATTCACGTGAACGGCATTCGTGATCTCTTCAACTAGTCGAAAGCGACTTCGGGTTTCCGTTTCGTAGTATTGAGAAACTCTTTGCAGATTCCACCAATCCGCGTTTGGATAAGAACACTGCTCCGCCAGGATCTTTGAAAGCTGACTCCCGACTGGTGGCGCTTTCTCCGGCGGGTAGTTGTACTGCGTGAGTTCGGGTGGAGGCGGCACGTGTATCGCCGAACCGAGAAAGAGAATACATTCATGCGCGGCTATCCGCTTTTTAATGTAGCTGAGATCTTTCTCATACGACGGTTGATCGGCGCTGAGTGGTTTGGCTTCTGTTTGCTGTTTCGGGTCACTTAGTCGCGCGCGGTTGTAGGTATCCGATTGGTAGGTGGGCTCAGGAATCAGTCGCTGCTCCTCAGAGGCAAACGCGAGCCACTGCGCCTTTGCCTGCTCGACGCCGGCGAGAGCCTCAGCAGCAGTCTTCGATGGCTTGGAGTAGATCTGGAGATCGGGTATGTCGGCAACATAACCCTGATCTTTCTCGCTGTAGTAAATGTTGACGTGATAGTCCTTCACGATCGTCACCGGACGAGGGGCGTCGAGTGAATCTTGTTACATCTTGTTAATCCTGTCTATAAAAATCTCAGGAGACACGCGGCTTCAGGATGAGGCGCTTATCTCCCGCGCGGCGAGTGACGTGCTCGCGATCGAAGAACTCCAGCAGTGGGATGGCGTACTTGCGCGAGACTCCGGCGAGATCCTTAAACGCGGCGACATCGATTAAACGATCAGGCTCGTGTTGCGCGGCGTATTTGTGCAACTTGGTTTTCAGGTCCTGGACCACTTTGGCGTGCATGAACATTTCACCGTGAATTCGCACCAGAGTTCGGTCGTCTATCAATAGTTGCAGGATCTTGCGCGCCTGGGCCCGATGCGGCGCCGCGACATCGGCTTTCGTCAGAGCCTCATCGATGGTGGGCGCTTCGACTCCGGCCGCTAGGTAAAGCTGTTCGATGCGTTTACTTAGCTCGGCTTCCTGTTCCGATAACCCCACACTATGCTTGCTCGAGCGAACGACGTCTTTTTCAGAGATGACTTTACTTTGCGCCTCAAGTCGCGCAATGACACCATTGAATAACTCGGGCGCCGAATGCGTAAACAACTTCTCACGTAAAGTCTCGCGCAACATACCACGTGCCAGTGGCTCACGTTTGTGATAGCGCTCGAGTTCTGCTACGACTGAATCGCTCAGTCGCTCAAGACTCGAATGCGCAATGAACAAGCCTCCAACCTCGATCACCGAACCGGCTTTTTCAACTTCCGACGCCGCACGTGCGAGGACTTCATTGGTCCAACCCGTGGCAGCTCCGAGATCGTTGAGTCGCAGTCCTCTGTCGCCTGCTGTCTGAACAAAAGCTTCGAATTTGGCAGCACGCTCTTCCCGCATTAATGAGTGCAATAGTTCCAGCGTGTGCATCAACTCGCGCCCGCGGTGTTTCGTGGCAAAGGGATCGACGATCACTCCGCCGGCGATCGTTTCCGCAGGCGAGTAACTCCGCAGAATAAATCGATCGCCGTGTACTGCCACGACCGGTGCTTCGAGTCTCACCTGCACCAGACCGCTGCCGCCTGGTGCAATTTGTTGCGGTCCTTCCAGAACTCTGACTCGTCCCAACACCTCTGCAGCGCCCACGTGAAACCGAACTCGTGACCGCGATCGCACAGCACGCGACGCGCCGGGCAACACGTCAATCCAAACGTCAACGATTTGCGTGGGCCGTAAACGTCCCGCCGGAGCCAATACCATCCCACGTTCGATCTGCGCAGTGTCAACGCCGGCGAGATTCACTGCGGTACGCTGTCCCGCATGTGCTTCACGAACAGATGTATTGTGGACCTGCAACCCGCGTACACGAACGTTGGTCCTCGACGGTAACAATTCCAGCTCTTCGGCTTCAGTAATCTTTCCCGAGATCAAAGTGCCGGTAACAACAGTTCCAAATCCTTTCATCGAAAACGCGCGATCGATTGGCAGACGCATCGTGAAATCCTGAGATCTCGGCGGAACGCGTCTGCCCATCTCGGTCAGTCGCGATTTCAAATCATCCAGGCCGGCGCCCGTACGCGAACTCACAGCGACGAGGGGTGCATTCTCAAGAAACGATCCGTTGACGAGTTCTCTCGCTTCGTCTTCAACCAGAGCGAGCATCTCTTCGTCAACCAGATCCTTCTTCGTAATCACGACGAGGCCGTTACTGACGCCGAGCAAGCGACAGATATCGAAGTGCTCCCGCGTCTGCGGCATGACACTCTCGTCTGCAGCAATCACGAGGGCGAGCAAATCGATCCCGTGTGCGCCTGCAAGCATGTTTTTGATGAAGCGTTCGTGACCGGGAACGTCGACGAAGCCGATGCGCAGATCATCGAGCTCGAGATCCGCGAATCCGAGATCGATGGTAATACCGCGACGTTTTTCTTCGGGAAGGCGATCAGGATCGGTGCCCGTCAGCGCACGCACGAGCGCACTCTTTCCGTGATCAATGTGGCCGGCGGTGCCGACGATAATTGAGGACATGTTAGTTAGACAGGATTAACAGGATTGGTTCAGGATTGACATGATTCTTCCTGTTCATCCTGAGACAATCCTGTAAATCCTGTCCATCAAAGCTGTTTCGCAAGTATCTGTTCGTAGAATTCGATGTATTGAGGAATCACGACGTCGGTGCGATAGCGATCGATAGCCGACGCGCGGGCGCGTTGGCCCATCGCTTTGCGAAGTTTCTCGTCGGTGAGCAGGCGTGCGGCGTCCGCCGCCATCTTGTCAACGTCGCCTACCGTGCTGAGATATCCAGTCTCGCCATCCGTCACAACTTCCGGCAGCCCGCCAACACGCGAAGCAATCACGGGAACTTCACACGCCATCGCTTCCAAAGCCGCCAGTCCAAACGATTCCTGATCTGAAGGCAACAGCAACACGTCAGACGCTGAAAGATAGTCGACGATGCGCGGTTGTTTGCCGACAAACGTACATTGATCGAAAATGCCGAGGCAGCGCGCGCGGTGCTCCGCATTCGTTCGCTCACTTCCGTCGCCAACCATTATCAAGCGCGTCTTAATTCCCTTTTTCAAAACACGCGCGAAGATCTCGACGCAGTCCACCGGTCGCTTAACGGGACGGAAATTTGAGACGTGGACCAGCAGCGGCTCGTTTTGCGGCGCCAACGTCTTGCGCAGGTTCTCGACTTCGAGACGCTTGTAGTCGTACTGGCAAACAAAGTTCGGAATCACCTTGATATCGTCAAAGTGGAAAATCTCCCGAGTCGCTTCCTTCAAGTAGTTCGAGATCGCCGTCACACCGTCAGACTGCACGATGCCATATCGCGTGACCGGCAGATAAGATCGGTCTGCACCAACGAGCGTAATGTCGGTTCCATGCAGAGTGGTGACAACCGGCAGACGTCGCCGCGGCTTGAGTGACTCACGCGCGAGTATCGCGCTGATCGAATGTGGAATCGCGTAATGGACGTGCAGGAGATCGAGATTCTCTTCTTCAGCAACAGTCGCCATTTTCGTCGCGAGTGCGAGCGTGTACGGCTGATGCTCGAACAATGGATACGACATCATCTCCACTTCGTGGAAATGCACGTTGTCGTTGAGTTCAGTCAGACGTGTGGGCAGCGATGAAGCGATGAAATGAACGGTGTGACCGCGTGTCGCGAGTTCTTTTCCGAGTTCAGATCCGACTATGCCGCTTCCGCCGTAAGAGGAATATACCGTGATGCCGATGTTCATTGCGCTTTCAAATTATCAAGCACAAAGCCCGAGTTCAACCCGCCAAAAAAGTTGAGGCAGGCGACCCTCGCTATCGCCTGCCTCTATCTCAACTTGACTCACCTTCTGAGAGGGGGGCAAGTGAGGGCCGGAGTATATGCCTGCTCCGAAATTTTAGCAACGAATTCTGCAACGTCGGACCAGCTTTTGTATAAGAAAGATTTAGCGTTGTGATAAGCGTACGCTTTCGAACGTTCCGGCCGACTGCGAGTACTCAATAAAAACGGTATAATGGGGTCAACAACAGAGGAGTTAGAAATGCCGAAGATTAGTGATATTGAAGAGACCCCGAATCCGAATGCCGTTAAGTTTATTCTGCGCGAACCGGTCAGCAATGGTGTGGCACGGCAATATGGTTCGGCCGATCTAGCTGAGAATGATCAGCTTGCGAAGTCGTTGTTTGACGTTGGACATGTCGTGTCGGTTTTTTACATGGACCGGATGATTACGGTCGAGAAAGATGACGAAGGCGACTGGGATGAATTGTTGCCGGCGCTGGCAGTACCGATTCGTGCGGCCGAGGCCGTGAATGGATCGGCGGCGGCCGCTGCTGCTGCGGTTGGTGGTCCGATCGCGGCGGTGACTAGTGACGATCCGAGATTGTTGCGAATCAACGAAATCCTGGATGAAAAAGTACGCCCGGCATTGATGGGTGACGGTGGCTATCTCGAAATCATCGGCCTGGCCGACCACACCCTGAGCATTCGCTACCAGGGCGCCTGTGGCAGCTGCCCCAGTTCCCTCACCGGCACGTTGATGGCAATCGAGAGCATGCTGAAGCAGGAAGTCGACCCCGAGTTGGAAGTGATTGCGGTTTAAATTCCTGGACCGGAGTTTACAATTCTTGGATTAACCAAGGGCCCGGATCCGGGCCTCCCATTCTAACGTTCAATTAAAACAGGTTCTTACCGCGCGATTGGCCTCGTCCAAAACTTCGTTTCCTCACTGGAAACATGTCTGCCTGAAACGTTTTTGTCTGGCGAAACATTACAGTCAGACAGCAACCGTGCTGGACGAAAAGGAGGAACCTTATGAATTTAATGGAAGCTAAACAGATTCTCAGCCAAATGAACGGGGCTGTTCCGTCTGCACAATGGAGCCAGGAATTAACCACAGCAGTACAGAGGGCCCTGGCCGAGCTTTATATCGTCAATCCCTATGATGATGTCGACGGCCAAATCGGACCACGCACACGGAGAGCTTGGAAATTTTTTAAGCAGGCCACAAACCAGGCTAATCCTGACACTATTGAGGGAGGAAGCGCTGATCGGCTTATGCAGGCTTTGGACAATCCCGCCGGATGTATTGGCCAGTTGCAAGTTAATCTGCAACCGGATTTTGAATTTCGTCGGAGCCACAGGCAAACAAACCGAGAGAAGAGTGCCCAGGCGATCATTACGGCGGCGAAGGCTCAGCAGTTAACCAAGGCTCAAATCGCCTATATCCTGGCCACTGCCGAACATGAATCTGATTCCTTTAACACTTTAGAAGAATACTCTAGTGGTGCCCAATATGAAGGCCGACACGATCTAGGAAATACCCAATCCGGTGATGGTACTCGTTTTAAGGGACGGGGTTATGTCCAACTTACGGGCCGGGGTAACTACAAAAGGTACACCGATCTCACTGGCATCGAGTTAGTCAAACTACCGATAATCTTGATGAACTGGCCCGCTCTATCTGTTTTTGTCATCCTTGATGGCATGATGCGGGGAGTGTATACCGGTCGACGGCTAAACGAGTTTGTGAATGGTACTAAGCAGGATTTCTTCAATGCTCGACAGGTAGTGAATGGTCATGATCGCGCTCAAAAGATTGCCGATCAAGCGAATGATTGGTTACACCGACTGGATTAATTGTTGTCGGAGTGCGAACGGGTCCGGTGAAGTAACACCCTTATACCAGAACCCCCAACCGGCGGCTCAACGTTCCGTGGCGAGCGGCCCGTGACGCAAACTCACTCAAAGCCGCGACGTTGATGGCCGCCGGTTGGCAGCATTCTCGACAGACCTACCTTTTTGGAACCGAACCTCGCTCGGCACGTGAACTGTCTGGCTATATCCATCCCGCGTTTCATCTACAGGAGTGTTTTATGCGCCTACCCTTCGCCGCAATTGCGTTGAGTCTTTGTTTTTTGCTGTTCGCATCGGTAGCACTCGCCCAACCTAAGAAGTCAAAAACCAACAACGAAGAAGCCGATGCCAAGGCCGCGCAGCAGCGAACGGTTGCGATTTCGCTCGTCACCAGTCTTGCGGATGAGGCGCGCAGTTTTAAGGATCAGACGCGGCGGGCGCGGGTGCAGGCGCGGGCGGCGGATGTGCTCTGGGATACGGATCCGGACCGGGCGCGAGAGCTTTTTCGCCGTGCATGGGAAGCAGCGGAGATTGTCGACGCTGAGGCAGCAAAGAAACGCGCGGAAGACATGAAGCGAATGGAAACGGAGGGCGGGCCGGTTGTCGTCCGTGGCGGGCCAGACATCCGCAGCGAAGTTCTGCGTCTCGTCGCCAAACGCGATCGCAAGCTCGGTGAAGAGTTTCTCAAAGCCCTCGACGAGGCGGCGGAAAAGGAGCGAAGTGAAGCTGCGACCGCGCGAAATAACGGCCCCGGCAGTCTCGGAAGTTCACAACGTCTGCAACTCGCACGACGACTCGTCGAAGACGGCGAAATTCAACGGGCACTCGAATTCGCCAGTCCAGCACTCAGCACAGTGAGCCCGGACTCGATTTTCTTTCTCTCAGCCTTGCGCGAGAAAAATGCACAGCTCGCCGATGCCGCCTTCACGAACCTCATGGCCCTCGCCGCACGTGATCCAAACTCCGACGCCAACACGGTTTCGGGCCTCTCGTCGTACTTGTTCACACCGTTTCTTTACGTGACATTCGAGAAAGAGGGCGGATCGAACCAAAGCCGGCAAAGAGGACCAACGCCCGCACCCGAAGTCGACGGGGCACTGCGTAACAACTTTCTCAAAGTCGCCTTCAACATTTTGATGCAACCGGTTCCGGCGCCCGATCAGGATCGGACCACGTCAGGCCGGGCCGGAAAGTACTTGATGATCAAACGGCTGCTGCCACTCTTCGAGCAATACGCCGCCGACCTCGCTCCGAATTTACGAACGCAGATGACAGCGCTTGCTTCGTACGTACCACCTGACATGCAGCAAGGCGAGAATCGCGCGGTGAACGTAGGGATTCAGCCGGAGTCGTCAGACGGCGATCCGTTGCAGCGCATGCAGGAACGATTGGACCGCGCGAGCAAATCGGACGATCGCGATGCGATCTACGCCGACTACGCGGTTGCACTCTCGCAGGACGGCGATCCGCGCGGGAAGGATCTGGTCGACAAAATCGAGAACGCCGAAATGCGTAAGAGCGTTAAAGCTTATACTGACTTTCAACTCGTTCAATTCGCAATTCGAGGTAAGGACGTTGCTGAAGTCACACGGATTGTTAAGTCGGGAGATCTCACGAGTATTCAAAAGGTGTGGGCACTTACGAGTGCCGCGAAGCTCGTCATCGCGGCAGAGCGTTCGCGTGCTTCAGACATGCTTGAGGAGGCACTGGCCGAAAGCCGTCGCATCAGCGCTGGAGATCCGGATCGTGCAAGAGCGCTGACGGCTGTTGCCGTTGGTTTTGGCGAGATCGACCGCGTGCGTTCGTGGGAAATTCTCGGCGAAGTAGTGAAAGCGGCCAACAGTGCCGAGGCGTACACGGGCGAAGACAGCCGCGTCGCTTCACGACTGCAAACCAAGTTCATGGTGGTCATGAGTCAAAGCACCGCTGAAGACTTTGACTTGCTGGCGGTTTTCAGGCATCTTGCACGCGCCGATCTTCTCCGAGCGATTCAGCTCGCAAAAACATTCACCGGCGAATCTCCTCGGGCTGTGGCAACGCTTGCGATCGCACGTTCGGTGCTCGAAAAACGCAAGGATTCAGCATAGGTCATCCACAGATTTGGGAGTAGAGCATGAAACGTATTCTGTTGTGTTTACTCTTGTCTGCAGTCGTTACTCACGCGCAAAGCAAACCAGCAGCGCCCGCGAAAACCGCGCCGGCAAATTCCACTGCCGCGGCAGATACTGAAGTCGGCGTGAAAGAGCGTCGCGCCAAAGCCCGATCTTTGCTGGTCTCACTCTCCAGCGATGCACGCGCGTTCCAGGACCAGATGCTTCGAGCCAGATCACTCGCTCGCATCGCCGACGCACTCTGGCGGGTCGATACCGAGCAAGGTCGACTGCTGTTTAGCAAAGCCTGGGAAGCTGCCGAAGTTGCAGATCAGGAAAGCGACAAGAAACTTCAGGAAGAGATCGCTAAACAGAAATCTATCACTGGCGGCGGTTATGCCTACAACAGCCCGCCCAATGTGCGCCAGGAAGTTCTGCGGTTGGCCGCGCGTCACGATCGAGCTCTTGGCGAGGAGTTTCTCGAGAAGTACAAAGCGCAAAAAATGGAAGCCGCGAATACAGCGTCGACAGCAAAGCCGAATCCGAATCGTCTGAGTGAGGCAATGACGCAACGCATCGGAGTAGCGTCGCAATTGCTTCAGATCGGTGAAGCTGATCGTGCGCTCGATTTTGCTGAACCCGCGCTCACGATGGTAACGATGCAAACCATCAACTTCCTGTCAGACGTGCGAGAGAAGAACGCCGACGCCGCCGACAAACGATACGCAGCCTTACTCGCCAGCGCGGCGAACAACCCTCAATCAGACGCCAACACAGTATCGCTCCTTGCTTCTTACATCTTTACTCCGCACCTGCATGTGACCTTCAGCAATAGCGGTTCATCGAGCTCTCAGAGTGCTCCGACGATCACGCCTGCAGCGGTTTCGCCTGAACTGCGAAACATGTTCTATCAGGTCGGCGGGGGTATTCTGCTGCGTCCTTTACCGGCGCCGGGCCAGGCAGATCAAACTACGGCGGGCGTAAATGGGAAATACCTCCAAATAAAACGAATGTTGCCCTTCTTCGAACAGGGAGGACCGCCGGAAACTGTTGAAGCTCTTCGAACTCACATGAACGCTTTGAACACTGTCGTCTCTGACGAAACGCGCGCTCGCGACGACGATTGGGTCTTCAGGGGTCTCAAATCGGACAAGCCTGCGACAACTAATCGCGAACAGTTGTTGCTCGATCGAATTGATCGTGCAAAGACATCCGCCGAGCGCGACTCGCTATACATCGAGTTAACGACCATGACGTCGAGTAGAGGTGATGCGAGAGCACGGGAGTTTGCTAGCAAAATCGAAGACTCCGAGACCCGCAAACAGTTGCAGGCCTACGTCGATCCATCCCTGGCGATGAACTACGTGAATAAGAAGGATGCCGAACAGGCGTTAGACATGGTTCGTAAAGGCGAACTGACTCACATCCAGAAAACGTGGATCCTGGCGGAGTGTGCAAAGATTCTCGCCAAAACCGATCGTGATAAAGCACTGGAACTGATCGACGAAGCCGAAACTGAAGCGCGCCGGCTCGAAGGATCGGATCCCGCACTGCCCCGTGGACTGATTGCGGTGGCGAACGCCCTCAAAGAAGTTGAACCATCACGTGTCTGGGATGCGACGTTCGACGCTGTGAAAGCTGCAAACTCTGCCGAAGGCTTTACGGGCGAAGATGGTGAGGTGGTGCTGAAGTATCAGAGTAAGGGGCACTCGTCAGTTCACACGAGCGATGTGCCTGATTTCGATCTTGATGGAATTTTCAGAGAGCTCGCCACCAAAGATTACGATCGTGCGGTGGAACTGGCGCGGGGATTTCAGGGTGAAGGCCCGCGAGCCGTAGCGACGATCGCGATCGCGCGGGCGATATTGGAACCAAAGAAGACTGCGGCCGCTAAATAATCTTGTCAATCGTGTAAATCTTCGAAATCCTGTTTACAGGATTGCAGGATTAACAAGATTGACAGGATTCTTCAGTGCTCACGAATAAATATTCATCGGGCGCGTCAGCAGCGCGAGCGGATCGTCGACGTTCAGCGCTTCACGCACGTAGAACGGTTCACCGGCCTCAACACCAATCAACGATCCGAAATATCTCATCCGGAATTCGATCTCGCTCAGAAACCCACGCTGGCTGATTCGCGTTGCGGGCTCTTTTGACCCGGCGTCATAAAACTGCGAAGCGTAAGCCCTGATCGCATCCATCTTCTCATCGACAAACGCAGACACATCTACAACGAACGACGGCACAATGCGTCGTGAAAAGAGCGAATGCATGATCGCCGGCATCGGCACCGGCCCGAGTCCCGACTCTTCATCGTACCGTCTCATCGTAGCCAGCCGCGCCGCTTGTCTCACAATCACGGAAGTATTCGCGTGATCCGGATGCGGATCGTCTTCGTGCGTGGTTATAAGCACCTTGGGCTTGTGCGTGCGGAGCAAGCGCACAAACGCCGTACGCGCGACTTCAGTCGGCCAAACATGTCCATCCGGCTGGTCCAGATTTACACGCACGTCGAGCTTCATGATTCGCGCTGCATCGAGTGCCTCCTTCGCGCGAGTCTCGGGAGTACCGCGCGTTCCCATCTCACCACGCGTCAGATCGCAAACACCCGTGCGGTAACCCAGCGATTTCAGTTTCAGTAGCGTTCCCGCAACGGACAGCTCCGCATCGTCCGGATGAGAAAAAACTGCCATTACATCAAGCTGGGTCGCTGTCGAATTGATGGCCGAACTCATTGCCGAAGTTTAGCTTAAAATGCGCACATGAAACTAACGATTCTCGGTTCAGGCACATCAGTGCCACATCCGCACCGTGCCTCACCGTCGCACTGGCTCGAAACTTCAAAAGGCACCGTGGCTCTAGACTTCGGCGCCGATGCTCCGCACCGGATGGCGCAGGAAAACCTCGACTGGCCCAACCTCGATGCCATCTGGATCAGCCATTTTCACCTGGACCACATCGGCGGAGTAGCGCCGTTTCTATTTGGCGTGAAGTGGGCGCCGCAAGCTCAAAGGCGTACTCAGCCATTGCGAATCTTCGGTCCACGCGGTCTCAGCCAGATCGTCAATGCCGTTAACGACTCGAACAACTACCGGCTGTTCGAACAACCATTCGCGATCGATATGGTTGAAGTCGCACCTGAGACGGAGTTTGAAATTCTTCCCGGCATCACCGCCAACACTCTTTCGACGCCTCATACACCGGAAAGTTTGGCACTAAGTTTGACGGATGAATTGAAAGACGAGGAGTCGACACTGTTTGTCTATACTTCTGACACCGGTTTTTCAGATGATTTAGCACCATTCGCAAAAGACGCCGCTTTGCTACTGATGGAATGTTCTTTCAGGAGAAACAAACCTATTCAGAAGCACCTCGAACTTGCGGACGCAATGCGTGTGGCCCAGGACTGCTCCCCCGAAAAATTAGTTTTGACCCATCTTTACCCGGAATGGGACGGCATCGACCTTGCGGCCGAAGCTCGCGCGTTATGGCCGGGAGAAACAATCGAAGCCAAAGATGGGCTACGGGTGGAGGTTTAAGACATGTCTGGTCTGATGATAACGAAACCTTTACTGGTCTTTTTCTGTCTCGTGCTCCCGCGATTTGACGTGTCGTTATTAGAATCGGGCCACGCCTCGACGTTGCGAAAGCAGGCTGCGACGCCGGCTGAAATCAAGATTCTTTCGTACAACATCCGTTGGCGCAGCGGCGAAGATCTCAAAGACATGATCAAGCTGCTCAAAGAGGATCCGGAGATCGGCGGCGCCTCAATCCTGGCTCTCCAGGAAGTTGATCGCCGTAAGAAACGCAGCGGCAACAATAACACCGCCAAAATCATTGCCGATGAGTTGGGCCTTTATTACGCATGGGCAGCGCCCCCGACTGCTAAATCAACCGACGAGGAAGAAACCGGCGTTGCGATCCTCAGTGTTTATCCCTTGTCAGACGTGAAGCGCATCGTACTTCCGAATCCTGGTCCAGGTAAGCGCAGGCGTGTCGCGCTCGGCGCAACTCTCGAGATTGAAAATCGAAAGTGGCGCGTTTACTCCGCGCATGCAGAAACGAGGATTGATTTCGATAAAAAACTCGAGCAGTTCAAAGCCGTGCTCGACGATCTCGCCCAATATCCCACCAACATGCCCGCAATCATCATGGGCGACTTCAATACCTGGGAACCGAACGCCCACGACAAAGTCACCAAACTCTTTTCAGACGCCGGCCTGAAAACTCCATTCATCGACGGCAAGAAAACCTTCAGACGTAAGATCCTGCTTGTGCCGCTTGAACTAAAGCTCGATTGGGTTTGGCTGCGTGGTCTGGAAGCCGCAAACTGCGGTATCGATCGAGAGATCGAAATTTCTGATCACTATCCGTTATGGACCAATGTTAAGATGTAGCCACAAAAAGGCACAAAAAGCACAAACAAGAATCTGATTCATACATTCAAGAAATTAGATCTGTTTTTTGCTTATGTGCTTTTTGTGCTTCTTTGTGGCTAAATCTGTCTGTACTTATTGGTGGCTGATGAAATGTCGTAACTGCGAGAGGCTCGTGGCCCCGACGCGTACGCGCTGTCAGGCCTGTCGAACAAAACTGCCGGCGTGGTATTTCGTCGCGGGTATCGTAACTGTTGCTGGTCTCTTCGTGGCTTTCAAGGTGGTGGAAGCGATCCTTTAGTTACCTCACGCCCCATTCCCACATTCCGAAACCGATTTTCTTATCGAGCGGCTTGCCTGCTTGTTTGAGCGACAATGCAATCTGCCCGCGGTGATGCGACTCGTGCGAAATCAGGTAGCCGAGAAATGCCGCTGCGTGCGGTTTGAAGCCTTTCACTTTCCCACCGGCTTCGAGACTGTTCGCCAGCAGCTTTCCAATCGCAACGCCGGAATCGACCAACGATTTACGCAAGAGTTTCTTGTCGTTCGCCTGCTCCTTTTCCACTTTCGCGAGGCCGTTGAGCAAATCAGGAGCGGAGGCCTTCAGCCACATCAGACGCACGTTGTGGATGTGTGCAAACTGTTCTCCCACGCTGCGCCCTTTCGAAGCTGAGTAACTTTCGAGTGATGCCGGATCGATGGCCTCCAGAAGATAAACGTTGATGCGATCGTGAATCTGCCACGTTTCGAGAAGTTGGTTATCAGACATGTCAAACAATTCTGTGTAATCTGTGGATGGTTTGAAGGTGGCGGTGGGTTTCGCCCCCAGAAACCCACCGCCTGCCGTGATGAGGTGCAGCAATACGGGGAAACCTGTTAGCGCACTCGCACCACGATACTGTTCACTCTCAACGCATTACCCGTAGCTCGTTGTAAATCCGCAATCGCCTTGTTCAGATCTGTTTGCGCTTTTAACTCCAACCCTCGCGCCTCCGTCAAAGCTGTCTGTCGTTCCAAAACGAGAAACGTTGTCGACTGGCCCGCATCCAGCTTTCGCTGTTCACTCGCAAACTGCTGTTCGTTTGCTGCGCGCGTCGCGCTTGCGGCCCGTAGACGAGATTCAGCACTGCGCATCGACTGCAATGCATTACGAACATCGACCTGAATAGTTTGCTCGAGTTGCTCTCGTTGAGTGCCGATACGCTCGGCTTCCACCCGCGACTTCCCGAGATTCGCCTCAGCCGTCCGGTTACGTAACGGCAAACTGATCTGCACGCCGACTTTGGCGGTGCCATAACGGTTCGCCAGCAGATTCTGCAGCGACTGACCATAGCCACCTAGCAGATCCGGCGAGAACTGCTGCGGTGGAATAACGGGCAAAGGATCCAAACCGGCCAACACCGAAAGTTCATCGATGCGCTGGCGCTGCAGCAAACTCGTCTGCGTCAACGGATTCACAATGTTGCTGCTAACCGAACCAGCAAGTCCATTGATACCGTAAGTGCCTATGAGATCGACTGCCGGCTTTGTTTGATCCTTGAAGAAGCGTTGATCAATTTCATTGATCTCCTTCAGCACGTTCGACTGCTGCAACTCAGGGCGGTTCTCCATCGCGGTTTTCAGCGCATCCGGAAGCTGGATGTCCGGAACAGCAAGATCGACCGGATCTGTTGGCACGATCGACTCGCCCCAAAGTTGCGCTTTTTGATCCTGCGCGATCATATTCTTCAGGTTGTTTTCAGAGCGAGAAACCTCTTCGAGTGCAGTGAAAACGCGTTGTTCGTACGTCGAGATCTGCGCTTCCGCCGCGACGACGTCGATAGGCGCGAGTTGTCCTTCGTTAACGAGCCGTTTGTTGTGCTCGAGTTGAGTGCGGGCCACCGAAACGGCATCGCGCTGCACCTGCAGACTGCGCAATGCAAAGACGAGATCCCAGTAAGCACGCTGTACGTTCGTGATCGTGTCGATCGCGCGCTGGCGGAATTGAGCGTCTGTTAACGAGAGATTCTTGCGCGCAATCTGAATCTGCCGGCGGCTCGCGTCGATCTTGAACCCACGAAGCAGTGGTTGCGTGTAGCTGAACGACAAAGCACTCGGAAACTGCGGATTCAGGGCAGTAAATTGGTTGTTTGTGGTCAGCCGCACAGACGAGAAATCAAGGTGGTAGCTGCCACCGAGAACCGGCGACTGGCCTTCGAGTCGCATGGAGCCGGTGTAATCACTCGTAATCGTCGAACCGTTTTGACCACCAGCCAGAAAACTTGAAATGGGACTCTCGATGCGCTCATAAAATGCCTGCGTGCTGAGTCGCGGATCGTAAAGACCCTGTGCGCCGCGCAGATCAAACTCCGCTATGCGCACATTCTCGCGCGCCACCTCGATGTCTTTGTTGTTTTCGAGCGCCATCGAGAGAGCTTCACGCAAAGACAACGGGTGCTGGCGATTCATGTCGACGCCAACGCGAGTCAACTCGGGCAGCGGTTTTTGCGGCGCGCGATAGTCAGGCGCGACTGGCGGCACCGGCAATTGCTGCATCTCTGACTGCGCTGATGCCACCGTGCCAACGCTAAACACCAAAACGATTAGTAATAAAATCCTTTTTCGCATTACTGTACCTATCCGTAAAAAATCCGTGTTCATCCGCGGCTACCTACTGCTGCTTTGATATCAATCCCGCCACGGCACTTGCAGCCCGGCGACGCACGCGTCCAAACGTTCCCTGCACTCGATTTCCAATAAACCCCCAAACACGACTGCGTGCAAGGTCGTCAAAGAGTGAGTAGAAAACAGGCACTGCCAGCAGCGTCAGCAACAAACACAACGTCTGTCCGCCAACTACCAGCACGCCGATCGATCTATTCGTACCCGAACCTGGACCAGTCGAGATCGTCAACGGCAACATGCCCGCGACGAGCGCGATCGTCGTCATCAAAATCGGTCGCAAACGATCGCGATTCGCGCGCACGATCGCTTCGAATCGCTCCATGCCGCGTTCGCGCAACTGGTTTGTGTGATCGATCTGCAGAATCGCGTTCTTCTTGACCACGCCGAACAGCAGCAGCAGGCCGAGTCCCGAGAAGATGTTGACCGTCTGTCCCGTCATCAAAAGCGAAAGGATGCCAAACGGAATCGCCAGCGGCAGTGTAAGTAGAATCGTTATCGGGTGAATGAACGACTCAAACTGCGCCGCCAACACCATGTACATGAAGACGAACGAAAGGACGAAAGCGAGCATGAAGTAGTAACCCGCGCGACCGAGTTCTTTCGAACGTCCCGCCAATCCGGTCGAGTACGCGGGATCGATATTCATCCCCTGCTTGATTTCCTCCAGCTTCGCAATAACCGCAGCCTGTGAACCGCCCGGTCTAATGTTGCCGAGCAACGTGACTTGTCGCTGACGATTCAGACGATCGATAGCCGCTGGTCCAGTTCCCTCTTCCACCTTCACGAGATTGTCTAGACTGACCCAACCAACTTTCGCCGACGACACGATCATGCGCTTCAAGCCTTCGACACTCGAGCGAAACTCTCCGACCGCACGCACGCGCACGTCGTACTGATCGGTTCCCGCGTTGAAGGTCGACACCCGCTGACCGGCAACGAGAGCGTTAAGCGCCTGCGCGACATCGCCGACTCTCACGCCGAGATCCGCTGCGCGCGCGCGATCGATAACCACTCGCAATTCCGGTTTACCGCTGATGAGCGTGGAGTCGGCATCGACCACGTCCGGAATCGTCTTCATCTTCGCGAGCATCGCGTCGGAATACTCTTGCAACTTGTTTAGATCCGGACCACGCAAAACGTACTGGATATCGGCGTTGCGAAATCCGCCACCGGAGATTGCCGCGACCTGCTGCACACTCGTGCGCAGCTGTCCGGGGTACAATTTCTGATACTTGGCCAGCACTTCGTTACGTGCACGCACCATTAAATTCTGCTGCGAAATCTTGCGCTCCTCGATTGGCGTCAACTTCACGTAAATCGTGGCGACGTTCACGATCTCCTGCTGGCCACCCCCGATCGTCACGAGCGTGTCCATGACGCCGGGCAAGCTCCGCACGTCGGTCGCGATGCGTTGGGCGAGGTTCGAGGTATTCGCGAGCGAAAACCCTTCAGGCGCGCGCACGTTCAGTTCGAACTGTGCCTGGTCGTCCACCGGCAGGAAGTTCTTTCCGACGAACATGAACAGCGGCACGATGCTCAGGATCACGATCACACACGCAGTTACAATTACCCAGCGATGTCTCATGGACCACGTCAAGAGCTTCGTGTAAGTGAGATCGATGGGACGATAAAAGCGTGATTCTTTCGAACCATGATCCGCAGGTTCAGTGTTACGCTCGAGAGCGCGCTCTTTCTCATCGTCGCTGCGTTTGATCAAACGTGCCGCAAGCATCGGCGTCAGCGTGAACGACACCAGCAACGACACTGCAATTGCGAACGATGAAGTCAGACCAAACGACGACATGAAGCGGCCGACGATGCCCCCCATGAAACCCACCGGCAGGAACACTGCCAGTAGCGAGAGCGTCGTGGCCATAACCGCGAGGCCAATTTCTTTTGTGCCCTCGATCGCCGCCTGGAACGGAGGCACACCTTTCTCTTCGATAAACCGAAAGATGTTTTCGAGCACCACGATGGCGTCGTCGATCACGATACCGACCATCAGCGTCAGCGCGAGCATCGTGATTTGATTCAACGTGAAGCCCATCGCGGCCATCAGTCCAAACGTGGCGATTAGCGAAGTCGGAATTGCGAGACCCGCGATCACCGTCGAACGGAAACTCCACAGGAAGACGAAAACTACAATCGCCGCGAGAATACTGCCTTCGATCAAGTGAGTTTGAATCGCTTCGATTGAAGCTTTAATAAAGATTGATTGGTCGCCGACGACTTCAGTCTTGAAGCCCGGCGGCAACGTCTTGCTAATCTCCGCCAACCGCTCCTTCACCGCCTCTGCGACCGCGACGGTGTTTTGTCCTGACTGTTTCGAAACGATCAGAGTGACGGCCGGTTGACCGTTCAAACGTGCTTCGGTGCGTGCCTCTTCAGCTCCGTCTTCTGCGTAACCGATATCGCTGAGTTTGACCGAGTATGTGCCGCGATTCGCGACGATGAGATTGTTGAATTCGGCAGGCTCGACGATTCGGCCCATCGTGCGCACCGTCAACTCGCGCGCACCTTCGTCGACGCGACCACCCGGCACTTCCAGGTTCTGCGCTTTCACGGCGTCTGCAACTTGCGCGACGGTGACGTTGAAGGCGCGCATTTTGTCCGGGTCAACCCAGATCTGGATCTCACGACGTCGACCGCCGATGATCTGCACGTCGCCCACGCCATTGATCGATTCGATCTGCTGCTTGATCTTCTTGTCGGCAATTTCAGTAACTTCGCGCAGTGAACGGGGAGCCGACACCGCGATACGAACTACGGGCGCCGCATCAGTGTCGAGCTTTTGTACGATGGGTGCTTCAGCGGTGACGGGAAGATCGTTAATTATCAGCTCGATCTTATTTCTGACTTCCTGCGCTGCGACGTTGGGATCCTTTTCCAAAAGGAAGGTGATGAAGACCTGCGAAACACCTTCGACAGACGTTGAGCGGAGTTCATCGATACCCGAGATCGTGTTGACCGCGCCTTCAACCTGGTCGGTGATTTCAGTCTCGATCTCCTGCGGCGACGCACCGGGGTTAACGACCGTCACAGTGATGGTCGGCAAATCGATCTTCGGAAATAGATCGACGCCCAGCGACTTGTAGGAAAACAGCCCAACAACCGTCAGGCTCAGAATCAACATCGTCGCAAAAACCGGACGGCGAACACAGATTTCAGCAAGCTTTTGCATAGCAAGAATTTTCTATCCACAGATTGCACAGATTATTTTCTGTGTAATCTGTGGATGGGTTTCACTTTACGGCGATGCCGTCACTCAATTGTTCAAGGTTGCTCGTCGCGATCAGCTCATCAGCAGCGACTCCGGATCTGATCTCGATCAAGTCGCCGTCTGTCTGACCCGTCTGCACGAGACGCTGTTCCGCGTGGCCGTTTTTGATCACGTACACGCGATTGACTCCCGCTTCGCTAATAACCGAACGAGCCGGCACAAGCACTGCGGGTTCAGCACGGTCCTGCAGAATTCTCACAGTCGCAAACTGGCCCGGCTTCAAAGCGTTACTGCTGTTCTCAATCTCAGCTTCAACGGTCAACGTGCGCGACTGTGCCGACACATTCGGCGCAATGCGCGCGATGCGCCCGGCGAAATTCTTGTCGGGCCATGCGCTCGTCGTGATCGACACTGACTGGCCCACCTTCACTTCCGGAATCGCCTGCTCGGGGATATCGATCCGAATGCGCAACGGATTAGTGCGCACGATCGTCACGACTTTCTGCTGTGGCGAAACGTACTCACCCAGATCCGCAGTTCGCTCTGAAACAAAGCCATCGATCGGCGCAGGAATGACGGCGTACGAAAGACTTTTGCGCGCGAGCGCCAGAGCCGCCTGAGCGTTCGCAACGTTAGTCCGCGACACATCGACCGCAGCATAGTTCTGCCGCGCCTGCGCGACCGCGACTTCGTACTGCTCCTTCAACTGATCGCGCCGTGCACGCTGCTCGTCGAAAAAAGAACGCGACACGTCACCGGATTCGATCAGTTGCTCCGCCCGGCGCAAGTTCTTCTCCGCCAGGTCCAACGTGACCTTTGCGGCCGCGACTTCAGCAACGCGATTCGGATCAAACTTTTCTCCGGGTCGCAAACCAATCTTCTCTTCAGCCTGACGGACGGCGGCCTTCGCCTGCTCGAGTTGCGCTGCTGCCTGATCGACGCGAAGCTTCAGCTCGTCAGCATCAAGTTGAACCAGCATCTGGCCACGCTTAACGTAAGTGCCGATATCAACGCCGAGCGCAACGACTTTGCCCGACGTTTGGGGCGCCACGTCAGTCTGCTGATCACCGGCGAGACTGCCGGTCGCTTCGAAGAACCGAGGCAACTCACGCTTGATCGCTGCAGCAGTCGTCACACCCTCGACAACTGCCGGCTGCGCGTTTGCGTTCGACTCATCTTTTCTGACGTTCGCTTTCGAACCACGACACGAAGCAACAAAAGCTCCCGCGACGATGAGCGCCAGAAGCAATATCAGAACTTTCAATTTCCCTTGAAATCGCATGTGTCTTTTAATTTCTCGCACTAATTCCATTTAGAAGAATGGCAGTAAAATTCTTCGCCGCGCTCTCATTGGATATATTCACCAATCGCCGCGACGGGTCCCAAAGATTGTTGTTCAAAGAGTGATGCATCACCATTCCCACGAAGGAACGCACAACGATCGCAGGATCCATTTCGATTAATGCTCCCTCGCGCTGGCGCTCTCGGATGTAACCACCAAGGAATTCATAAACGCGCCGCACAAACTTGTCGAAAAACATTTGCGCGAGCTCGTGCTTTTCGAGCGCTGAATGCAACAGCAGTCGTTGAAACTCCGGATCTCTCTCGTGATGATTCAAGGCGCCGAGTGCGAGCGACTCGAAGACGGCTCGATCGTCTTTACGTTCAATGCCGTCGGCCGCCATCTCTTCGGGCTCGAACCGGTCGCCGGTGCAAGCTTTGTGATCAAGAATGGCGGCGTAGAGTTCCTCTTTGGTCGCGAAATGTCGAAAAACCATTGCTTCCGACACTCCGGCAGCCTGGGCAATCTCTTTGGTCGTCGTCCCTCTAAAGCCTTTTTCGGAAAAAAGCCTCACAGCCACAGCGAGAATTTGCAGTCGCCGCTCTTCCCCAGCCATACGGGCACTACTTACCGCGCCCTCAATCGTCATCTGTTTACTCAATTGCTCTCCCACCCGTCCGGTAAAGTAAGTACTTACTTACCATCTTAATAACGGGCTGTCAAGCACTTAGAAAATGGCCGAATCTGCGTTCCCCGGTTGTACGGTTCCGATCCTATCGATGCCCATTTGTATCCTTTCGCAACAAGTCATGAGCCCAAATCCCTTCCTTTTGCGCGTGATCTGTCGGCACAAATCTTGCTCAAATCCATCTGTCAAATTCCTATTCCGAACTGATTAAAGGAGAACGCCGATATGCCAGAAAATGGAAGCATCAACGAAGGAACAACTGGAACAACAGGCACTACTGGAACACCGGCCGGCACCGGTACCGCAACTGCACTTTCACAAACTGCACATGATTACGGTCAGAAGATCTCTGACGCCGCAAGCCAGGCGAAAGACTATGTAGCCGATAAGGTCCAGGTCGTCGGCGACAAATTTAAAGAACTTCAAAACGCGGATCTCGGCGAACTCGCAGAGAACGCCAAAGAATATGCGCGACAGAAACCCGGCCAGGCCCTACTCATCTCGGCAGGCGTTGGTCTGTTACTCGGTTTGATTATTCGGGGCCGGCGCTAAGCCGGCTACCAACCACGGACAGGGGGTGAACCAAGATGGCGGCAACGAGAACAAGTCTTACCAGGACTGAGAACGAGGTGGCCACACGCACTGATAGTGAAGGACTGCCGAATCTTTTCAGTCGTCTCGGCGACGACATAATGCAGCTCTTCAATTCGCAGCTCGCACTATTCAAGGTTGAGATCAAGGAAGAGGCGAATGCTTACGCGCGTGGCATCACGATGATTGCTATCGGCGCTGTGATCGCAACGGTTGGATTTGCACTGCTGAATGTAGCGATCGCTTTCGCGGTATCGACTCTGTTCGCTCAGGCAAATTTCAGTCAACCTGCCAGTTACGCACTCGGCTTTGTTGTAACCGGTGGCTTCTACGTCCTGCTCGGCGCGGTAATCGTGATGTTGATGAAGAACAGGCTTGCCAAACAGGACCTCGTACCCGAGAGAACAGTTGCAGAATTGAGAAAGGATAAGCAATGGCTGAAGAACGAACTCTAGGGTTGGCTCGCGCAGAAGAACGAACGTCGTCTGAGGAACCCTCCAAAGAGGAGCTTCAGCGACGTTTGGGTGAGGCGCGCGATTCAATCTCAAATACAGTAACAGAGATTAAAGAAACGGTAGCAAGTCAGGTTAAAGCGGTTAAAGATACTCTCGACTGGCGCGAACAATTTAAGAGACGTCCCGTCGTATGGAGCGCTGCGGCATTGGGAGCAGGTTTCGCGACCGGATATTGCATTGCAAATTACGCCAAAGGCGACAGCTCGGGTTACGACTCGGCCATCGATCGCTATGGCGAAGAATCGCGACACTATGCTTCGCAGGGAATAGCTGCTCCGGTTCAGTCGAGCTATAGAAATGGAAAGCACGACACTGGGCCGAGTTTTTTCCAGAAAGTCACTCAAACTCCAGCCTTCGAGCGGGTGCGCGATGAGGCCGGAAATATCGGCGATGCGTTTGTGCAGGAGCTTTCTAAGACAGCGAAAACCGTTGTACTTCCGGCGCTGATCACCTCACTGCGAAACTTTATCGGCGACCATCTTCCCAACGCCGAGAAAAAACCGGCTGCTACTACTAACCAACCGGCAACTAATTACCAGCCGACGCGGGAACACTGATTTAACGGATTTCTACAAGCAGGTAAATATGGATCGGATCCGTATTTACCTGTATTTTTATCCAAAAAATCCGTAGACTCCCTCGCATGCTCAGAACTCCTCTGAAGATCCTTTGTACACTTCTTCTGTCTTTATCGATCGTTGCAGCACAGGTGGATGCGGAACGCCAACGCGCTTTTACCCTTTATAAGGAAGGAAAGTACGTCGAGGCTTTGCCGCTCTTTCAACAGCTTGCGCTCAAGTACCCGGATGATCCTGCCGTTATAGAAAACCTCGGCATGCTCGTGTTCACTCAGAGCGCTTATCTTAAAACTCCGGAGGAGCGCAAGACGGCTCGCAAAAACGGCCGAGCACTTCTGGTCCAGGCCCAGAAACTCGGTGCAAACAACACGATGATGAACGCGCTGATTGCCGGTATTCCTCCAGACGGAGGAGAAGACGGAAGCTTTTCGGCTAAGAAAGAAGTCGACGAGGCAATGCACGAAGGCGAAGCTGCTTTCGCCAGGGGAGATCTTCCTAAAGCTCTCGAAAGCTACCAGCGCGCCTTGCTTCTCGATCCAACGCTCTACGAAGCCGCGCTCTACACCGGTGACGTGTACTTCAAGATGGCAGATCAGGTTAATGCCGGCGAATGGTTCGCGCGGGCCGTAAAAATCAATCCCGATCGGGAAACGGCTTACCGCTACTGGGGTGACTCGCTGGTGAAGCAGGGTCGCCTTACAGAAGCCGGCGACAAGTTTGTTGAATCCTACCTTGCTGCGCCCTATAGCCGTCTCGCACGCGCCGGGTTTTTGAATTGGGGAGAGAAGGCCCACATCGAACTGGGTCATCCGCAAGTGGACGTTCCCACAGACGTCACCAGCAAAGACAAGAACACGACGATCACGCTAGATCCGAATGTGTTATCGAAGAACGACAAGACGGGTGCCCCGGCCGCATGGATGGCTTACGGAATCATTCGCGCGAGTTGGCAAACGGAATTTGCGAAGCAGTATCCGAATGAAAAGACGTATCGTCACAGCTTGAAAGAGGAAGCGGCTGCTTTGCGGGGCGCTCTCGAGGCGTTGAAAAATCAGAAGCTCGATCCAAAAAACGTCGATCCTTCGCTGCAGATACTGCAAAAGCTCGACAAAGAAGGACTGCTTGAATCTTTCGTTCTCCTGGCCCTTCCGGATGCAGGTATCGCGCAGGATTTTGCAGACTATCGAAAAGCGAATCTTGAAAAACTGCGCCGCTACGTCAAGGACTACGTCCTTACCGGCGGCGGCGCAGGTAAACAATAATCTGTGTAATCTGTGGACTATCTCGCTCCCGGTGCGGGCTTACGCGGGAGTTTCTCATCGCGCATCGCAGTCTGGTAGACGAACGCGGCCATGATCGTCGCCGCCTGCTTCATGTCGTCAGCCTGAATACGATCGAATACATCCTGGTTCGAGTGATGTGTGCGCGTGTCGTATTCAATCTCATCCTGAATGAACTGGAATCCCGGCAAACCGATCCCGTCGAACGACAGGTGGTCCGTGCCGCCCGTGTTTGAGATCGTGAGCGTGTTCGCGCCCATGTCTCGGAACGGAGCCAGCCATTGCCGGAACAGTGAACGAATACTCTCGTTACCCTGCAGGTAAACGCCGCGGATCTTGCCCGTGCCGTTATCGAGATTGAAGTAGCCACTCAGCTTGTCGTATTCAGGCTTCGTCACGAGTGTTGGTGCAATCGTAGAAGTTCCGTTTCCATTGCCGTTGCCGCCCCCCATGCCGTTGTTGGCGCCTCCGGTTGCAGGTGCAGCCGAGGTTGTCGGGGTCTGCATGCTGCCGAAGTGTTGAGCAACATACGCGCGTGAACCAAGCAGGCCCTGCTCTTCACCACTCCACAGTGCAATGCGAATCGTGCGACGTGGTTTGAGTCCGAGGGTCTGAAGAATCCGAACCGCTTCCATCGCGACTGCACAACCAGCGGCGTTGTCGGTGGCGCCGGTGCCGGAGTGCCACGAGTCCATGTGACCACCGAGCATTACAATCTCGTCTTTCAGATCGGTGCCGGGAATCTCAGCGATCGTGTTGTAGCCCATCAGATCCGCGTCCTGCCATGCGACTGAAAGATCGACAGTCATTTTCACAGGCTCGCCTGCCTGCAACATGCGCACGATGCGGTTGTAATGCTCAACGGCGACGATGACTTGCGGTGTAACCTTTGGCGCGCTCTTGTCGTAAGGCGGAATGCCGCGGTTGAAACCAGAAGCCGGCGCTGCGTTTGGATCTCTCGGCGGCTGCGGAACTGCGGCTGATTGCACGAAGATCGTGCCGCCATCGCCACGGCCCGGATCGACGAGCACTCCCGCGTTTTCAGACTGGAAGAATCGGAGTTTAGCGTTGGTAAATTCGAGCGCCGCGCGCTGGTTGCCGAAGTTTCCGCGACCGCCGCCCTGGCGTGGTTCCGGAGCATCTGCGAGTGCGAGCAACTCTTTTTCATTCAGGCGCGTGCCGAGGGCGTCGAAGTGCGCTGAAACCTCGCGCAGTGGTGCAGTCAAAACGATCTTGCCGGCGAGCTTGCCTTTGAACTTCTCGAAATCAGCTTCGGTTTTGGCGTCGAAGTAAACGACGTCAGAAGTCAGTGGACTCGACAAACCGGGAGACCATGCTTTCGGATATGCGATCAGGGGAATCGCCGTCGGCTCGATCACCTGGGCCGAGAATCTCTTCAGCGTCCAACCACGACCGAAAGGTCCCCACGATTCGAGGTGGGCATTCTGAAGTCCCCACTTGGTCAACTGATCGCGGGTCCACTCGTTTGCGCGCTTCATGCCGGGCGAAGCGGTCAGGCGTGGTCCAATGACGTCGCTCAGATAACTCAGTGTTTGCATCACCTGCGAGCGATTCATGCCCTCGTCTTTGATTTTCTGAATCGGATCGTTTGGGTCTGGGGCCGGAGCGGGAGTCTGCTGTGCGAGCAGTGTGGCCGGCGAGCTAATAAAGATCAGGAGCAGCAATATAGCTGCAGAGCGCCGAAGTTTCATGATGGGTCTCCTCGAAGAAAGTAGGTGGACTCGTAATACTGCATCCGGTGGGGAAAGGTTGCAAGTGCGGAAACATATTTAGCCACGGATGACACGGAGTTAATCCGGATCCAATCCGCGTCATCCGTGGCTAATAAGATCTCAATTCGCAGGCGACCGGGTCGGGCGAGTTGCGGGTGGTTTTACGATTGGTTCGGGAGTTTCGTTTGATTTGTAACCGCAGTCTTCGTTCGCGCAGTAACGGAAGGTGCCTTGTTTCTTCGTCGTCTTCTCGAGCAGGAAGGGCGCATTACATTGCGGACATGTTTCCAGGACCGGCTTGTCCCAGTAGACGACGTTGCAGTTCGGATATTCGGAACATCCATAAAACGCTTTTCCGCGCTTCGACTTCTTCACGACAATCTCGCCTTTACAACCGGGACGCGGACACGAGACGCCAACAGTCTCCTGCTTGATGTACTTGCACTTCGGATAATTCGAACACGAAATAAACTCTCCGAAACGCCCGAAACGCTTCACTAGTTGCGCGCCATCAACCGGACACTTTTCATCGAGCGGCACCGGCGCGGGTGCGGCCACACCAGTCTTCCCAATCTTTCTGATGTTCCGGCATTCGGGATAACCAGTGCAGCCGAGGAATGGACCAAAGCGTCCACGCTTCAACTGCATCGGCTTGCCACACAACTCGCAAGTCTCAGGCTCAGATTCCTCACCATTCGCGGCTTGCGGTTCAGTCGAGTTACCAGCACCGTCAGAATTCGCGGGCGGCTCAGCATCACGCGTCGCCTCGCAGTTAAGACATTTCAGGTATGGACCAAAGCGTCCCCACTTCTGGACCATCCCCGGAGTGTTGCACTTCAGGCAGACTTCGTCAGTGGGAACATTCTTCTCTTTGATGTCTTTGATGTAATGCTGAAACTGTTTGAGATCGCCTTCAAACTTGTCGTAGAACTCGCGCAGCGCTTTGGTCCAACGGATCTTACCTTCTTCGATCTCGTCGAGCTCTTCTTCCATGCGAGCTGTGTAGGTCTCGTTGAAGAGATCGTCGAAGCCACCGTCGATCAGTAGATCGTTGACGGTCTTGCCGAGTGCGGTCGGATGAAAACGGCCCTGGAGTTTTTCGACGTACTCACGTTCCTGAATCGTCGACATGATCGCCGCGTAAGTCGAAGGTCGTCCGATGCCCTTCTCTTCGAGTGCTTTCACGAGGGTCGCTTCCGTGTAACGCGGCGGCGGTTCGGTGAAATGCTGTTCGGGCGTGATCGAGTTGAGCTTCAACGTCTCGCCCTTTTCGACGAGTGGCAGACTGCGCTCTTCATCGTCGTCTTCAGTCTTCTCGTCGCGACCTTCCTGATAAATCTTCAGGAAGCCATCAAACTTCTGCACTGAGCCAGTGGCGCGGAAGATAAATCTGCCGGCCTGGATATCGATCGTAGTTTGGTCGAAAACTGCGGGCATCATCTGCGACGCCACAAAGCGTTGCCAGATCAACCGGTAGAGTTTTAGTTCTTCGGGCTTGAGATACTTCGCGAGCGAATCCGGCGTACGCGCAACTTCAGTCGGGCGGATCGCTTCGTGCGCATCCTGAGCGTCCTTCTTTGAGCGATAGTAAACCGCTTTTTCAGGAAGATAATTGTCGCCGTATTGCCGATTGATGTAGTCGCGAACTTCGCCGAGCGCCGTATCCGAAACACGCGTCGAATCTGTTCGCATGTAAGTGATCAGACCGACAGAACCTTCGTCACCGAGTTCGACGCCTTCGTAAAGTTTCTGGGCCAGCATCATCGTCTTCTTCACCGCAAAACCTAGTTTGCGCGACGCTTCCTGCTGGAGTTTCGACGTGATGAATGGCGGAACTGGATTGCGTTTTCGTTCCCTGGTGGTGACGTCGTTGACTACGAAAGTCTGCTGCTTTGCTTCGGCGACGATGTCATCAGCCTGTGCCTGATCTTTGACGAGGATTTCGTTCTTCTTGAGATCCTGATCGAAGCCACTCGTCTTGACGGTCTGCTCGTCGACCTTGAATAAACGTGAGTCAAACGCCGGCGGCAGTTTCGAATTCAGATTCGCGCCGATGGTCCAATACTCTGTCTTGATGAACTGCTCGATCTCGCGTTCACGTTCAACCACCATGCGCAACGCGACAGACTGCACGCGCCCGGCACTCAAGCGACCGCCAATCGTGCGACACAGCAGCGGCGACACTTTGTAACCCACCAGACGATCGAGTACGCGACGCGCCTGCTGCGCATCGACAAGGTTCTCGTCGATCTGTCGTGGATGCTCGAACGCAGCATTAACAGCGCGCTTCGTGATCTCATTGAACATCACGCGAAACGCGGGCTTGGCTGGTCTTTTCGGAACGATCTCTTCGGCGAGATGCTGGCAGATTGCTTCCCCTTCGCGATCGGGGTCGGCGGCCAGGTAAATCGCCTCGGCTTCTTTTGCAGCCTTCTTCAGCTCGGCAACGATCTTCTTGTTGTTTCGTTTCTTCGAATCGGGAATGAGCTCGTACGTCGGCTCGAAGTTGCGATCGACGTCGACTCCGAGTCCCTTCGAAGGCAGATCTTTGATGTGGCCTATCGAGGCCTTAACCAGATAGTCCTTTCCTAAATACTTATTAATGGTCTTCGCCTTTGCAGGCGACTCAACTATGACGAGGTTTTTTGCCATTTAGATCATTTCCAATTGCCAATGTCCGATTGCCAATTGTTTCGATAACGGAGACGCCGAAGGTCTTTCAATCGGCAATCGGCAATTGGCAATACTCACAGCTTTCTCACAAAACATCTTCCGGGCAGCGCTCTTACCAGCTCGCGCATTTCCAAAGAGAGCAGCACCGCCGTCAGCTCCGAAATCGGGAGCTGGCTTTTATCAAATAACCAATCTACGTGCGCCGGGCTGTCGGCCGTCAATAACTTAAACACTGCAGTCTCCGCCGGCGAAAGTCCTTCGGGAACGAGCGACAGTCGATCCGGCATCGACGCCTCTTTCTTTCGCTCACCAATCGAAGGCGGCAAAAGTGTCGCGGCAATCTGCTGCGGCAGCTCCGCGGCGATGTCCTGCCACTGCTGCACTAACTTCGCCCCGGCACCCTTAATCAAATAATTGGTACCGAAAGAATTTCGAGAGGTGATATTTCCCGGTACGGCAAATACCTCTCGATTCTGCTCCATTGCCAGACGCGCGGTTATCAAAGACCCCGAATTCTCGGCCGCTTCCACAACTACGATGCCGAGACTCAGCCCGCTAATGATGCGGTTTCGGTACGGAAAGTTTTCCGACACCGGCGGCGTACCCAAGGGGAACTGGCTGACCAACGCCCCTCCACGGTCGAGTATTTCTCCCACTAACTTCTTGTGATCACGAGGGTAAACCTCGTCGATCCCTGTGCCGAGAACCGCTACCGTGCGGCCACCGGCCTCCAGCGCACCTCGATGCGCTGCGGCATCAATACCCCGGGCGAACCCCGAAACAACCGTTATACCGCGCTGCGCCAAATCGCGCGCCAGCATGATTGCGGCATTCTGCCCATAGGTCGAACACCTCCTCGACCCTACCACACCTATACAGGGCCGATCCAAACAGTCTGACCATGCGCCCTTAACATACAAGACAATAGGCGGGTCGTAGATCTCTCGTAACAGTGAGGGATAAATTCCATCGTCCAGCAACAGGATTTCGCCGCCGAGCTTCTTTACTGAGAAAATCTCGGCTTCGGCGCGAGGGAGCAGGTCGCGGGCGATGATGGTATCGACTGCCTCAGGCGGCAGTCGCAAGTGCTCCAGCTCGGCTCGTGTTGCCCTATAGACTGCCTCGGCAGAACCAAATCGCTCGAGGAGTTTGGCAGCGGCGCGAGGTCCGATGCCCGGTGTCATATTCAGCTCAACCCAATCTCTAATCATGTGAGGAATTTCCTTGTAAAAGAACTACTTACGCGACAGTCATGCCTGGCGGAGGCGTGTAGGAATCGAACCTACCTGAGCCCGCTCTCACGGTCTCACTAACGGTTTTGAAGACCGCGCCGTTCACCAGAACAGATTCGCCTCCACAGCTGAGGCCGGATTGTCGGAAGCCTGAAACCCTACGCGCCATCGGCCCAGACTGTCAAGCTACTTCGCCGATTTGACCTTCAACTCTGGCTCGTCTAATATCCGAACGAACGTTCGAACCAGAAAACTTGTTAATCATGTTAAGTCCTGAAATCCTGTTCCAAACATCGCCTGAGCAATACAAACATTGGAGACTCGAGATCGATGGAGCCGTGGCCAAACTCTCGATGGACGTCCAGGAAGACGAGACTCTCGCTGACGGCTACAAGCTCAAACTCAACTCCTACGACCTCGGCGTCGATATCGAACTCGCCGATGCCGTGCAGCGACTCCGTTTCGAGCATCCGGAAGTGCGCGTCGTCGTCGTCACGAGTTTGAAGCCTCGGATCTTCTGCGCGGGCGCGAACATCTACATGCTTGGCAGCTCGTCGCACGCGTTCAAGGTCAACTTCTGCAAGTTCACCAACGAGACGCGCTGCGCAATCGAAGACGATTCTCGGCATTCAGGCCGACGGTACATCGCGGCTCTGAACGGCACTGCCTCGGGTGGCGGATACGAATTGGCAATCGCGTGCGATGAGATCTATCTCGTGGACGACGGCAACTCGGCGGTGTCATTGCCGGAGGTTCCCCTTCTCGGCGTGTTGCCTGGAACGGGTGGGCTCACGCGTCTTGTCGATAAGAGAAAAGTGCGACGCGATCGCGCTGACGTGTTCTCGACATTGGCAGAGGGTTTAAAAGGAAAGCGTGCGAAGGAGTGGGGACTCATCGACGGCTACTTCCCGACGAGCAAGTTTCAGGAATCGATCGATGCGCGGGTAAAGCAGTTGGCAGATACGTCACTGTCGAATAAAGGAATCAAACTCAATCCGGTACGGTTTGAGACAAGCGACAACTCTCGCGATTACAAATACGTAAAGCTCAAGCTGAATCGTGAACAGCGTTATGCAGACCTGACGATTCACGCGCCCGAAGGCCCGCAACCCACAACGGCAGATGAAATCTACGAGTTCGGCGACTCCTACTGGCCCTTGCAAGCTTATCGCGAACTCGACGACGCGCTCCTGCACTTGCGCGTCAATGAACCGTTGATTGGTTTGGTCTGTCTCCGCACCGAGGGAAAAGCCGAAGACGTACTGGCAATCGATCAAACGCTCGCGGCGAACCACGATCACTGGTTCGTGAAGGAAATCGTCCTGAACATGGCTCGCGTGCTGCGACGTCTGGATCTGACTGCGAAGAGTTTCTTTGCAATCGTTGAGCCCGGCAGTTGTTTCGCAGGAAATTTGCTGGAACTGCTGCTCGCCTCCGATCGCAGTTACATGCTCAACGATCCGCAAGTCTCTATTGCCGTCTCTGAAATGAACGCGGGCGCGTTTCCGATGAGCAATGGTTTGACTCGCATGCAGTCGCGCTTCCTGGCCGAGCCTGAGAAGCTCGACGAAGTTTTCGGCGATAAAAAATCTTTCGACAGCGAAGAGGCGGAAGAGCTCGGCTTGATCACCTTTGCTCCCGACGATCTCGATTGGGAAGACGAGATCCGCGTCGCGATCGAAGAACGCACATCGCTATCACCCGACGCACTCACCGGCATGGAAGCATCGCTTCGTTTCGCCGGTCCGGAAACAATGGACACAAAGATCTACGGCCGCCTGACCGCGTGGCAAAACTGGATCTTCCAGCGCCCAAACGCGGTCGGCGAACACGGCGCGCTGACGAATTACGGCAAGCCCACGCAACCTAAATTCGATTTCCGCAGAACATAGAATAAGGCTGCCGCTGGAAA
>JBKPPU010000098.1:0-6563 GCA_046733695.1 Acidobacteriota bacterium | reverse complement strand
ATCTACGACTTCCGCCAGAACCCGAAGAAGTATCTGACGATTAAGTTCGAGCTGTTTTAAGTACTAGGCCACAAAAAAGCACAAAAGGCACAGAAACATTCTGTGCCTTTTGGAGGATCCTTACATGCCTCAACTGGTCGGCGATGCGACGAAGGCGAGGATATTCGCTTTCATTATCGACAATCTAATCGCATCTCTACTCGCAATCGTCCTTGTCGGAAAACTCGGGTTTGAGAACGGGGTTGTCAGCGGAACAATTCTCTCGCTCGCCTATCTTTTATATTTCTTCGTATTTGAAGTCGCTTTCGCGCGGACACCCGGGAAGATATTTCAAGGACTGATCATCCGTAATATCGATGGTCAGAAATGTAATGCGAAACAGATCTTTATCCGCACGTTGACGCGAGTCTTTGAAGCAAATCCGATCCTTTTCGGCGGTCTTCCCGCGGGCCTGATGGTCGCTACCTCCACGTCGCGACAGAGAATCGGAGATACACTCGCCGGTACCGTCGTCGTTCCCAAGAACGTTTCAATCAGCGCGGAGACGTAGAACGCATCGTGCCGAGTTGTTTGAGCAATTCGCGGACGGCTACGTCAAGTTGTGAGTCACGTCCGGTGAGCGTTTCGCCGATCGGTCGCGTGACTTCAATGTCGACAGGCCGCGGATTGCGCTCCATGTCGGTGCCGTCGTTCGCCGTGATTTTCATGCGTGGCAGACGAAAGTTCGTGCCATCGATCAACTGTTGATTCCAGGTGTAGATAATCCAGCCGGCGGTGGGCTCACCCACGACTTGGCCCAGCCGCAATGTGCGGTAGCCTTCAGCGAAATCCTCAGCGTCAGACAATGAGTGTTGATTGGTAACCAGGATCGTCGGCCGGTTGAGAGCGCGTTGGCCCAAAACCGTTCGAGCCGGCGTGCCGTCCAGTCCGCGCAGCGTCATCGTGAGATAACCGCGACGCGCCAGCACATCGATCGCGTAGACATTCACAAAGCCACCGCTGTTGTTGCGTATATCGATCACGACTCCGTCTTTTCCAAAGTTCTCGGCATCGAGATCGATGTGCAATTGGTTGAGCGACGCTGTAGACATGTCGAACATGTGCGCGTATCCGAGTCGACCATTACTCGCCTTCGATACATACTCGCGATTCTTCTCAACCCACTGCCTGTAAAGTAAGCCTCGTTCGGTCGCAGCATTTACAGGACGAACTACGACTTCCCGTGTGACTGCGCCATCCGGGGTCGAAGAAATCGTCAAACTCACGCGACGCGCGATTTTGTAATTCAACAGCTCATCAAGGTTTATAGACTGATCAACCGTGCGCCTGTCAACGGCTAGCAGATAATCGCCAGGCTTAACTCCACCCACGATCGCGACAGGACTGAGCGCGATCACTTCTGTCACACGCAAGCGACCGGTTGTCTCGTATTCACGTCGATCGAAGCGCAGACCGATGCGACCAGTTGTCGGTGGGTTTCCACCCGGCGGTGGTCCCGCCCCAAGGTGCGACGCATTCAATTCACCCACCATTAACTGCAACAAGCGGCGCATCTCGTCAGGTGTACGCGAGCCCGCGATTAGTGGTCCGTACTCTGCACGGACTGCTTCCCAATTCGCGCCGTGAAATCCGGGATCGTAGAAGAAGTCGCGCAAGTAGGACCAACCCTGACGAAACACTTCCATTTTTTCGCGAGAGAAGTCGACGTCCATCTCTGCTGTAACCGCAAGCGATCGAGTGCGGCCTTCGAGATTCACGACTCCGATGCGCCCGTTCTCGATGTAAAAGATCTCTTTGTTATCGGGCGTGAACTGCGCCCAACTTTTGGATCCCGACGTCGAGGTTAGCTGCTTTGCAACCGCCGGCTCGCGTGATAATTCGTCGAGTGAGTAGAGATAAAGATTGGCTTGATTAGCAGCATTCGCGATCATCGCGACCCATTTTCCATCGGGGCTGATCGTTTGATAACTAACGTCCAGACCGACAGGCACAAAGCTCAGGCGTCGCCGGATGTCATCGAAAACAACCTGAACCGGTTTGGCCGGTGGTCGTTCTGTCGGCGAAACTGAAGGCGCCGGCGAGGGTGCAGGTGTTTCAGCAGGACGCTGCTCGGGACGATTTCGCGGCGTCTCTTCGCGAAACAATTCTCGAAACTGATCTTCACGAAAACGAGGCGTGCGCGGCACCAGATCGATGCGCGCGAGTTGTGTACCTTCCGTTCGCTGGCCTGAATCAAACAAAACGTAAGTTCCATCCGGACTCCACGAAACCGAGTTACTGAAAACGTTCGCGAGATAACTTGCTGATCCACTCGAAGCGCCGTCAACCGAAACCACATTTACATTCTTAAACTGGTTCTCCCCAACCGGAACATACGCGAGCCATTTTCCATCCGGAGACCATGCAAACGGACGATCTGAAATGATTGGCGGTCGTTCGAAAGTCGCAGTCTTCACTACTCGTTCGGTCTTTGTGGCGACATCCATGACCAGAAGTTCTTTCGCGCCTCTGATAAACGCGAGCGACTTGCCATCAGGTGCGAAGCGAGGAGTCGAATCATCGAGAGCATCTCGAGTGAGTTGCGTCTCTGAGTTCGTGCTGAAGTCGTATAAAAACAGGTGTGGGACGCCATCACGATCCGACACATAAACTATACGACGACTGTCAGGCGCCCAGGCAATCTGATACTCCTCGGCTGCACTGTTTGATACGCGCGCCGCGTCACCACCATCCGTCGCCGAAGCAGCAAACACTTCACCACGCACGATGAAAGCGACTTTCTTGCCGTCAGGCGATAACTGCAGTTCGCCGATCTGATCCGTGATTCGCTGGCGCTCGATACCTGGCCCGGCAGAAGCCCCCCGACGCGTGATCGCAACTTCCGAAGCTTTGCCAGTCTCAGTGTCGAGTTTCCAGATCGCAAAGTTGTGCTCAAACACGATCTCGCGACCGTCGTAAGAAATGCTGGGCCATAACACACGGCCCTCGGTGAAAGTTGATATCCGGCGCGCATCAGACCGGCCCGGTGACGCGGTCCAAATATTCTGCGCACCGTTCTTGTTACCGGAATCTGTGCGATCGGAAACGTAGAAAAGGTTCCGGCCACCCGCGTTCCACATCGGCCACATTTCTTTAGCGCCGCCCGGCACGGTTACTCGCTCGTAGGTTCCGGCGCCATCCTCAAACGATCGCAGCAACCAGATTTCAGATTCGTCGATGTGACTATGGCCCTTCCGCCACCATTGGCCCGAAGCGATGCCGCGCGCAGCAAACGCCAGTGTCTTGCCGTCAGGCGACGGAGCGCAGAAAAACTCGTTTGTGTAACGATCGGCGCTCACCGTCATCGGCGTGCCGCCATTCACGCTGACGCGATACAGATCGTTGAGTCCGCCGACGTCACGGCTGGTTGAAGAGAAGTAGATCCAGCGCCCGTCACGGGACCAACCATCAAGTTGATCGAGCCCGTCGTCGAACGTCAGCCGCTTGAGATCGCCCGTGGCAAGTGTGAGTAGATAGATATCGCCGCCACCGGTGCGCGATGAAATGAATGCGAGATAACGACCAGCAGGTGAGTAGAGCGGACGCGCTTCGTTCGCCGTGTGCGACACCAGCAATGCGGCCACACCGCCCGTTGCGGGCACCGTCCAAATGTCGCCACCGGACACGAACGCGATCTCTTTCCGATCTGGAGAAAGCGATGGCTCAGTGAAGTACGCGCGCGGCTGAGCAAAACCAACGGACGCGCTGAATGCGAACAAAACAATCGCGTAAAACCATCGTTGCATCGGGAGCCTCCAAACAAAATCCGTAATCAATCCGCGTAATCAGCGGCCACAATCGCAAACGCCCGTACGGGAAACGTGCCAAACAGTCGAACCTTGACCGGAACGGCGAAGAACTTGAATCCACTATCAGGCAGATCTCCGAGACCGCAGAGATGTTCGACGATCGGGATGTCATGGCCCAGAAGCACCGAGTGCGCAGGACGATTACCGTCGCGCGTCGCGTCGATGTTGAAGGAGTCGATCCCGACGAGTGTGGCGCCGTGCGTCGCAAGGTACTTCGCCGCGGCTTCAGTAAGAAAAGGGTGATTGCCGTTCGAGTATTCCTCCGTGCGCCAGTAAAGATCCCATCCTGTATGGATCAGCACCGCCTTGTCTCTCACGTCGATCCCTGTGAAGCACTCTTCCGTGATGGCGGGATCCGGACGCTCTTTATAGCGCACCACGACGCCGTCCAGGTTTGCGAGCGAATACAGATCGAGGTGGGCCAGATCCTTTCCACGCGCGTAACGATGAAAGGGACTGTCGAGATATGTGCCCGTATTAGCAACCATGTCAATCTTGCCGATGTGAAACTCCGTTCCGGGCGCGTAACGAGTCTTGGAATCTTCGCGACTGAGGTAGTCGCTGATCACTGGAGCGGGCAGACCTTTGTAGGTGATCATTCCGTTCTCGACACTGTGTGACACATCGATCAACTCGAAATTTCGCGACATTGTGAACTCCTTGGAGTGCGCCAACTTGTTGGCGCTTTACTATTTTTACCAAAGCGGTACCAAGGTACCGCACTCCAAATTAACTCCGTTTCTGCACCAGAACTTGAAAACTGGACGCCATGCCGCCGGGGAGAATCATTTCGCGGGCGCCAACTGTCAATGCACTCTTCTCGGCTTCGGTTCCAGCTCTACCGAGTCGATATTCCAACTGATCCAGCAAACCTGCTTTCAGAAGAAACTTGTCCTGTGAAGCAAACTCGAAACATCGGAATCCCAGTCTCTCGCCGGTGGCTTTCACCTGCGTCCAGTTGACGGTAGTGGTTAAGTCATACTCGCCAGGCGCCGCCAACAGATTGTCGACGAACCCGTGTCGAGTAAACCCTCGCAACGTTCCCTCTGGACGTTGCACGGGATCATAAAGCTCAACGGCTTCGGCTCCGTAATCGACCGTGATCACAAAACCGTGTTCGAGTCTTGTCGCAACCCGGGCCAACCAGTCATCGATTGCGAGATTGATCTCGATGACCTGGCCATTGCCAAGCTCAAGCCCATTACAGAATTCAGCTAACCTGAGCTTAGATAGCGGGCGGGTGGTCCAACGAAACTCGCCACCTTCATCGACGGTGACGTAGAACTCCGACAACCCCTCTTCCGTCTTCAAAACGCGATGGACCGGAAATGCATCGAGCAACTCGTTTGCGAAAACGATCCCGCGATTAACCGAAATCAAATCCCAATCTGAATAAAACTCAACCCGGTCACCAAATTCAGCTAATCGCTCCCGTGAACGATTGAGTGCATCCTCACTGACGTCGTAAACGATATAACGACGGCATCGTTCGCCGAGTGTGGACAGGACGCCTGCCGCAAAGCTTCCATTTCCCGCCCCACACTCAACTATCGTCAACTGATCGAGCTCTGAAGAAAGCCCGGCGAAATAACGCGCGAATGTCGCGGCAAACAGCTCGCTTCGCTCCGGGCTCGTACGATAATCGCCTTCCCTGCCCCAGCGCGTGCGATCGGATCGCTGGTAATACCCGCCCTCCGGATCGTACAGCGCCGCCTTCATCCAATCGTGAAAACAGATCGCGCCTTCACGTCGAATCAAATCCTTCAGTCGTTCGGTTAACGAAACCGGCACTGCAGAGAGGTACCTGATTGTAGAACTAACGATCGGTGCGATCTTCTTTGTCGAGCAAGCGAGTCGTGTTCTCGGTGACGCTCGGCGGATTTGCCAACTCTGCCGTAGTCGGCCGCGTGCGCCAACTGGGTGGCTGACGTGCGGGTGGCGGCGGCAACGCCGGGCTTTGCACAGGCGGAATAAATTGCTGCTGCGGTATGTGCATCGGACCATATGGTCCATAAGACCGGATCGGCTTCGGTGCACCCTCTTCGAACACGGCCGCGTAGAACGTTCTCAGTGCACCACCGGCGAAACAGATGATTGCTGCCAATATCGCGAGTATTTGCGGGAAAGCAGAAGCCGAGAAACTGGCAAACGTTCCTAGTATGGGAACAAGCAAGGCACCTAACAGGAACAACGACACTCCCTGTTTTACGCCCTTACGACGCGGCGAAATCTGGACCGGCTCGTCAGCAGAGCGGTAGGCCGGCAACGCGCCGCCATTGCTCAACAACTGGATGACGCCATCGAGGGGAAAACCGCAACGAGAGCAGAAGCGGATGACTCCAGTAACTTGTTGCTGACCGCACTGTGGACAAAACATGGGGATTGTTCCTCGCCAAGGGACTGTTACGTCGAGCTAGATAATAAACCGAGGAGTCAGCCACAAAGAAGCACAAAAGTCACAAAATATCACTTGTACGTTTTTGTGGTATCGGTAAGGGCTCTTCCCCGAAATTCCGCCGCTCTGACCAACGTCTCGAGCAATAAGCTGATCAGCAACCGCTCGCCGGATGGATCTGAAATGTACTTGGTCAACGCACTGTCATCCTGAATCGAGCTGAACGCACGTTGCCGCGCCGCGTCAACTTCCGACAAATACTCGACGATACGATCTGGATTGGAAAGAGTTTCAGGCAGCGTCCACTCGAACGGATCGTC
>JBKPPU010000097.1:0-6067 GCA_046733695.1 Acidobacteriota bacterium | reverse complement strand
CCTTCCCTCCCCAACAGGAAAGCAGTCGTCAACCCGGCAATGCCCGCACCGATAATGCAAATATCGGTGCGGATGTTTTCTTTTAGAGGGGATTGTAATGGCGTGTTTGCGGTCGCCATCCATATAGAAGTGGTGGCCTGCGAATCGTCTTTCATAATCCAACGATGTTATTTCGCAGGCGTGCCAATATTCACATCGATCTTCTTGTTGCCGCCAAACCACCGGCCACCAAACACAAACAACGCGCCGACGACAAGAATCACGAAGATTACGAGAATCGCTATTATCCCTGTACTTGCTGCACTGCTGCTATCGTCTGCCATTTCTTTTTCCTCCTGTTAATTGAACGGTTAAATAAACTGCACTTAGCCCGCAGTTGTTTCGCCTCCGAGCAAAGTAAGAACCTCCCCCGTGACATAACTGGAATCAGCTTCCGATGCGAAATACACATAAGCCGGCGCGATCTCTTCGGGTTGAGCGGGACGCTTCATCGGCGTGTCGCCGCCGAATTGGGCCACGTCTTCCGGTTCCTTGTCCGCTGGATTCAGCGGCGTCCAGACTGGTCCAGGCGCAACGCAATTCACCCTGATTCCACGCTCCACCAGATTCTGCGCGAGCGATTTCGTAAAAGCGTGAATCGCGCCTTTCGTCGAAGCGTAGTCGAGCAATTCCTTGCTTCCTTCGAGACCCGTGATCGATCCGGTATTTACAATTGCACTTCCCTCTTCGAGGTGCGGCAACGCCGCCTTGGTCATATAGAAGTAACCATAGATGTTTGTTTTGAAAGTGCGGTCCCACTGCTCTTCGGAAACGTCTTCAAGCGTCTCCTGATGCTGTTGAAAAGCAGCGTTGTTGACGAGGATGTCGAGCTTTCCAAACTTATCGACTGTTTGCGCGACGAGCTTCTGGCAAACTTTCGGATCGCGCACGTCACCTGAAAGTGGATATGCACGCTGGCCCTCGGATTCAATCGCTCGCTTCGTCTCGTCAGCGTCTTGTTTTTCTGCCTTCAAATAGGTGAACGCGACGTCCGCTCCTTCACGAGCAAACAGCACTGCGACCGCGCGGCCGATGCCGGAATCACCGCCGGTGATCAGGGCGACTTTCTCTTTCAGTTTTCCTGCGCCTGCATAAAGCGGTGCTTCGTAACGTGGCCGCGGTTTTAGTTTCGCTTCGAGACCAGGCTTGCGCTGGTGCTGAGCCGGCAGCGGCGATTTTGGCTGTTTGACTTTGCGAGCCATGCTGAACGTTTTGCAAATAACGATCCTTGTCGATTTGTGCTGGCATCGTGCTTGCGCAATGAATTAATTGGCTGGAATAGAGGTTTCAAGTGCTCCGGAATTAAACAATCGCGGGACACTGCTGTACAGGAAGCCTACACTTTAAGGAGGTCATAGATGCCGAAGAAGTCGAGCAAAAGCCATCGTGAATTAATTGATACGGGTACGGACAAACGCTTTGTCAGGCGAGATGAGAAGGGACGATTTGAAGAAGTTGTCGACGTGGGACGCTCACTCTCACAAGATCGGAAGCGAGAAGCAAAGACGAAAGTTCCACCGGGGCAAGGTGATCGTGGCGATCAGAAGAAGTGAATAACGCGGATGAAAAGCGGATAACGCGGATTGGTTTTCTTATCTGCGTTCATCCGCGTGAATCCGCGGCGTTTTCTTAATTCGTTGAAAGTAGTCGTTGAGCATTCGAGCATGACAAATCAAGCACATCTGTTCCGGCAGTTCGACGTGAGTCGACCTGATCAAAGCGCCACACCACGAACAGATGATGTTGTACACGTGTGGCTTTTCCTGGTTTTGAAGATGGAAACGCTTATTCAATTCGGACCTTCCCTGACTGACCTTAATTCAATTCAATAGATGCGCATTCAAATCCCGTTCCAACAATGACAAAGATTGAACGTCTGCAGAACATCGGCATACGTCGCCTCGGAAGTCCGAAAAGAGGATTTCGCTACAAACCCGTGAGTGGCCGCTTGACCAAAGCGGATCTCGAACGAATTGAGGATCTGAAGATTCCACCCGCCTGGACTGACGTCGCGATCAATCCTGCGGCAACTGGGAGAGTGCAGGCTATCGGTAAAGATGCGGCGGGACGATGGCAGTATCTCTATCACCCAAGCCACACGCGCGCACAGGAACTGCGCAAATTCAAACGAATCACAAAGTTTGCACAGGCGATACCGGAGATGCGGAAAACAGTGGCGCGTCACTTGCGCCAACCAGGATTGACGCGCGAACGAGTCTTAGCTGCCATTCTGAGAATTCTGTCGACGTGCTACATGCGACCGGGTAGCGAAGTATATGCGAATGAGAACGGCAGTTATGGAATCGCCACGCTCCGCCGCAAACACGTCAACGTGAAGGGCGAGCTGATCGAGTTTGACTTCCCTGGAAAGTCAGGCGTGCGTCAACAGCGCCAGTTACGAGATCGACAAGTGGCTCGCGTCATTCGCGACACGATGAAACTGCCGGGCTTCCAGGTGTTCAAGTATCAAAACGGAGACGGCAACCCAACCAAAATAACGCGACGACATATCAACGAATACATCAAGGAAGTGATGGGATCGAATTTCAGCGCGAAAGACTTTCGCACGTGGGCCGGGACGCTTGTGTGCGCGTGTGCACTCGCGCGAGTGGACGACGAGATTCCGGAGAAGAAGAACGCGCGCAAGAAGAAAATCGTCGCTGCCATCAAGGAGACTGCAGAGGTATTGGGAAACACGCCTGCAGTTTGCCGTAGTTCGTATGTGTGTCCCGAGATAATCAATTCGTATGAAAAGGGACAAGTGATCGATAACTGCGCGAGCAAGCTCGACGATCTGATTTCGTATCGAGGTCGTGGATTGCACGACGCTGAACAATCACTGCTCAGGTTTTTAAAGCGCGGAGTAGGTTGATGGCACTGAGTTTGCCGAGCGATGAACCGTTGATTTTAGTGTCTCGATATCACGCGGGAGGGTAGTCAATGGAAGGGCCGTTAAGAGGAATACTTGCAGGGGCAGCAGCGTGGAAATTCGGCGGCGGATGCATCTCCACCATTTTGATCTTTATTATCGTGTTTTGGGCGTTGGGTTACGTGCGCTGTTAGTAACACAGATTGGACGGATCCAATCTGTGTTACCAGCTTACAACGAGTTCTTCCGCTTCTTGCCAAACAGGCAGGTTGTGCCGGATCGCGCAGCGATGCAATCGCTCGGGCTCACTGAGCAGGAGGCCGGCGCCGATCGCCACCGTGCTGATCGGATCTTCCGGCATCGTTGCACGCAGTTGCAATTCATTCTGAAGTCGAGTCTTCAATCCCTTCAGAAGTGAACCACCACCAGTGAGAATAATTCCCGAATAGTAGATATCAGCGACTGCTTCCGGCTGCGCCTCTTCAATCACGCGCCTGACGCCGGCAACGATCTCGTTGATAACCGGCTCCAAAGCCCCGCGAACTTCCTCGGCAGTTATGTGTACTGCGCACATGTAGCCGTCGCTCAATTGCTTGCCGACAACTTGCAGCTTGCGCTCATCCGATGGAATGTCCTCGTCGTTCAGCGCGCCCAGTTCTCTCTTCAGCGCTTCCGCGGTGTATTCGCCGATCTGTATGCAATAGTTGGAACGAACGTAATCGCGAATGCTTTCGTCCATCGCGTTTCCGGCTGCAGTCAAACTCATAGACGAAACGACACCGCCTGAAGCGACGATCGCGACGTTGGTAGTTCCACCACCGATATCGACGACGAGGTGTGCGCGTTCATCGTCAAAAGCCAGACCCGAACCGATTCCCGCAGCGAGTCCTTCGTCAATCAGATCGATCCGGCGACCACCGGCATCGTGTGCCGCATCGCGAACGGAACGTTGCTCGACTGTAGTCGCAGAGCCGGGAATGCCGACGACGAAATGCCCACGCCGGTATCCACCCTGTCCCTCGGTAACTTTACCGATGAAGCTACGGAGCATCTTTCGTGACACTTCGAAATTGAAGATGGTGCCCGAACGGATCGGGCGGTGCACTTCGATGCCGCGCGGTTCGCGACCCAGTAACTTGAGGGCTCTATGACCCACAGAAACAACCTCGCCGTCGTAGCGATCTATCGCAACGACTGAAGGTTCGTTCAAAAGGATTCCTTTGCCTGGTTGATAAATGAGTGTGTTGACGGTGCCCAGATCGATTGCAAGCTCGTTTTTGAAAAACTTCTCGATAAACTTCACGGCGACGGTTCCTCCTCCGTAAGGGCAGGTTCCATGGAAGCAAGTGGCACTTCCAAGCGGCAACTCGTATGCCTGAACACAGAGCGATTGTCTCCTGGGGGATGTCCTTTCAAATTAACAAACAACTATTAACGTGAGGTTTCCAGCGCCGTATGACATCTGTGCGGCGACGCCCTAAATCGTACGACTTCAACTCGGTCAGTCTGATTGGACGCGGATGAACGCGGAAGAAATCCGGATTTCGATCCGTGTAATCTGTTTCCCCCTATAACAGCCCCGCCAGCGCATCTAAGGCCGACAACGTATTGTCTCCGAGGTCGATTCCAATCACGCGACGGCCCCGTTTCACAAGGGCGCGAAAGTCACCCAATGCCTGCGCTTGTTTCAAAATCGTGAACGTATATGGCTCGCCGGGAATGGCAAAATCGGTCTTGTCGTTCGCGATGATCTGAAAGAACACACCACTGTCAGGCCCACCTTTATGTAGCTGTCCCGTCGAATGCAGGAAACGCGGACCGTAACCAGTCGTTACTGCGCAGTGAGTCGCATCGCGCAACCGCACACGAACCTCTTGCAACACTCGATCAATCTCGGGAGTCTCTTCGATGTAATTCAGGAAAGCGATGTAATCACCAGGTTTCACACTGGCAAGGTGACTCCGCAAAACTTCGGAGACTGATTCCGCTTCTTTCGCATCATCGCCGCCGTAGATTGTCATGAGATCATCCGAGGCTATCTTGTTCCGCTCTTCAAGATGGCCACGCCTGACAAACGTGGCTAACAATTCCTTCGTTGCGTCTTTTGCTTCCTGAACGTTCGGCTGATCGAACGGGTTGATTCCGAGACGCCACCCGGCGACCGCAGTCGCAAACTCCCATTGAAAAAACTCCGCTCCGAGGTCGTAGAGGTCATCAAGTTTGCGATAAATCACCGGATGCCCGGCTGACGCCAGCGTTTCCAGCTTTCCCTTGGTCTCGTCTGTAAGTGAGCTAGATGAGATGGAGACGAACACACGATCGTTGCCGTAGACATCTGGAGCACCGAGCGGCTCACCATTAACGGGAAGTATTCCCTTCCCCTCTTTGCCGGTGCTCTCGGCAATGAGTTGTTCAATCCATAATCCGAGTGATTCGAGTTTGTCGTCGATGACGAGTGTGAGTTTGTCACGTCCTTCATTAGCGTGAGTGCCGAGCGCCATTCCCATCTCGACGGCCGGCGTGATTGCCTTTGCGGCGAGACGCGCGGCATCGAGGAGTCCGGGAACGTCGAGTCCCATCAACGCTGCCGGCACCATGCCGAAGTAAGACAGTGCGGAATAACGCCCACCTATGTCAGCTTGATTAAGAAACACTCGGCGAAATTTCAGCTCTTGTGCGGTTTCGACTAACGGAGAACCGGGATCCGTAATCGCGACAAAGTTGTCGCCAGGGTTGTCACGACGTTTGCTGACTTCGTCGTACCAGAACTTGTAAAAGACATTCGGCTCAGTCGTGCTGCCGGATTTTGAGGCAATCACAAAAAGACAACGCACGACGTCGATCCGTTCTAGGAAACCAGCGATGACATCCGGATCAGTTGAATCGAGCACGAGCAACTCCGGATATCCAGGCTGCCGTCCGAATGTTCTTGCGAGCACTTCGGGGCACAGCGATGAGCCACCCATGCCGCAAACCATCACGTGTTGAAAACCGGCATCACGAACCGAGTTGGCAAACGCGGCGAGATCGTCAACAGCTCCGATCATCTCATCAGCAACAGTTAACCAACCCAGGGAGTTGTTGATGAGTTTGGCGCTGTCTTCGTCAGACTTCCACAGCGACGCATCTTTCTGCCAGATGCGTTTGGCAAGATCATTA
>JBKPPU010000096.1:0-11979 GCA_046733695.1 Acidobacteriota bacterium | reverse complement strand
CGGCAATTTGTTGTCAAAGGCGCAATGTTACTTCGTGTTTGGACCAGTGAACAGTACCGGCCCACGAAGGACCTAGACTTACTCGCGATATTGGACCTATCTCCCGAAAAGCTAATCGAGATATTTCAGGAGGTTTGCACTCTCTCGGTGCAAGATGATGGACTTGAATTTCTCGGAAACACGATCCGGGTTAGTGAAATTCGAGAAGACAATGCTTACGGAGGTCTTCGCGTTACGCTGCAGGCTCGACTAGGAAAAATAAGAATACCTTTGCAGGTCGACGTTGGATTCGGGGATGCCGTTACTCCGGAAGCGCAGCCGGAAGAGTTTCCAACACTGCTCGATTTTCCCGCTCCGATACTTCTAGCGTATCCACGCGAAACCTCCATCGCGGAGAAATTTGAAGCGATGGTAAACCTGGGTCTTACCAACAGCCGAATGAAAGACTACTACGACATCTGGTTGCTGTCGGAGCAGTTTAGCTTCGACGGTGAGACTTTAAAGGCGGCAATCATAGCGACCTTTAAGCGACGCGAGACTGCTTTACCGCGCGAGGCACCCGTTGGTTTGTCAAACGAGTTTGTGTCAGACGCAGGTAAGTTAGCGCAGTGGCAGGCCTTCGTTCTCCGAAGTAGATTTGACTCGAAAGAACTCAGCCTGGAAAAAGTAGTGGAGCGGATTGCGGCTTTTGTTATGCCCCCGTCCATTGCGGGGGCGGAACGAAGCTCATTTGAGCTGACATGGGCCAAGGGTGGACCATGGGAAGCTCCTCATACAGACTGATCGCGCGTTTAGCAAGGTAGATGGAACTAGCTCAGTCCTATCTTATTCAGATCTGCTCGTGGGCGCACAAAGCACTTCGAAAACGTGGTTTGCTCTCGACCGATATGACCTCGCAGTTTCGAAGATCGACCCGCCCCCACAGAACGTGTCGATCAGCTTGTATGAGAATAGGTGGTGTGCGGGGGCTGAAGGGCTATGTCAACCGGCTCTAAGTCTGTCGTCATTGGGGTCTGGGATTCAATGACGGACTCAGAAGCGTTAGCACTGCTGAGCTACGGCGTTGCTATCTTCAATTCAACATAGGAATCATTAATGAACCGAACTACCGTACTGACGAAGGATGACATGGTCCATGGATCATCCAAGAACTGTCGTAATGTCATTGGTCTGTTATCCTCACCCGCGAGATTCAGCCGGGCATCCAACGTGTCCTCGGACAAATGAATGAGATTGTTTCTCACGCTAAGAAGAACGTCATCCAACTCAATGGGAAGCTTGGATGGTTGAAGAAACTTTTCGACTTCGCGGGCGATCCGTAAGGCGTGTCCCAAGCCTCCAATGCTCTTTAGGTTTGCCGGTTGCTCTACATCACTTGGCGACCAGTGATCTATTAAACACGGAGGCGCAAGAACGTAGAGATCAATACGTCCGTCATTCCTTGCGTTCAAGTATCTTCTCAAACTGATTTCAACTGAAGCCTGTCCGCCGGAAGACGTAAGAAATTCAGCAGGAGGTTTGAGATTCGGATCGCGGAAGGTGACGGAGTAAGCACTTCCGCCAACTGATACGTCCGCCTCAGTGTACTTAAATCTATCAACAGGAAGAGCACCGGCGACATATGAATATCCTCGATTGCTCAGCACATCTCTCAACGTCGCTTCCAAAGCTATAGAGAGAAGAGCTGCCGACGTAGCGTTCATGCTCTGGCGGTAGGCAAGAATTGCTGTATTCGCGTACTCAACTACATAACCGGGGACGATTTCTTTAACTTCAGCATCGAAAACATCCAGAGAGATTTTTTCGACATCATCTAGAGCCCGATGCTTTATGGTCCATGAAATTTGCCAGTTTAAATTCGATGTGAGTTCTACAGTGGCATCTTTGCCAGGAACGTCAAAGTGAATGGCATTAATTACTCCGTCAACAACGTTGCCTGGCAAGCGGCCGGCCTGCTCGCGGGTTCGCCGCGCGACCTCTCGCATAAACTTCAGCGACGCTGTGCCACGATTACTATGAAGTTGTGCCGTTTGTAGTTTGGTTTGAATCTCAAGAAGTTTTTGATCCCGCTCTGTGTCATTGGACGGTGGAGTGAACGGTTGATTTTGAGTTGCCGTCACCAAACTCATTGAGTCGAATAGGATATCCTCATTGCCTCTGAGCATCTCTCTTAGTGTTCCGTAAACAACTACAGCTGTACCTGGTCTTATCTCACGAAGGAGTTTCATTCAGGCACCCCCTGCGACGTAACACTTGCAACTAACTCCAAATATTTTTTTTCAAGAACCTGCGTCTGACGTTTGGCCTCATCCCATTCTGCCTTAACTCGATTTATCGCAGCGACGATTTCTCTTTGCGTCCTTAGATCAGGCACGGGCACTGTTAACGTCTTGAGTCTGCTCAAGGGTAGGCCCCTGATCAGTGCACCTGTGAATAGCTTGCTAATCTGTCGTTTGGCATGTTGACTATTCAAAGCTATGGCGAGGTATTCGGAAGACACCAATCTAGGATCTGGTCGTACTAGCGCGACGTGCCCACTAATGAAACTTCCGGCTAGGTCGGAGTCCACTAGAGCGGCTTCGCCTAAGTGGGTTCCAATAAGGTTCAGCAGCACATCATCTCGATCTACGCTTGGTGCATTCGGCGGAAGCTCGACACGAGTGGTATGTTTGATCGCTGACTTGTCCAACTCAAGAGGTCGAATCATAGCAGGGCCGATGACCGGGATCTCGCCGTACTCACGCAATCGGAGCGATCTTCCACGAACCAGCTTTTTCGAAACCTGCTCTAACGACAACAGCGGATAACTCGAAACCTCTCTGTCTCCGTGAGCAGAGGAAAGATAATGCCCGACCGTTAGATCGTGCACCTCAAGTTCGTTGCGCCGAATAATGCGCGTATTTTGGTTCGATGGTGTACCAAGACTGTCGGGCTGGGTTTCGGATTCCCAAAACGCTTCCAAAATGGTGTTCACCGCACCTATCTCACGACTGTCGAAAATGTCGTTGTCCTTGAAAGCCTCTAAGCTACCTAGGAAGGTAGTCGAATGGACTGTTGGGTTCTTATCAACTATGAGAAGACTGCTCTTCAGGACCGATGTCGAGGACAAAAGCCCCGGCGCGAGGCTGATGACACCTCGAAGATTTCCACTGCTGACAATCATTTCTCTCGTTAGTTGTCTTTTGCCTCCAGAAAACAGCAGACCCTCGGGCACTAACATGACCACCCGACCAGCGGGAGCTACCCAATCGAGCGCTAACTCTAGAATGAGGTCTTCAATATTCCGAACACCCATCCAGTAAAGCTTTGTTGGACCGCTCTGTTCATTAACCTTGGTGCCAAACGATGGTGCAGTAATGACGCAGCGCGGTTGCCCAAACAAACTTGTCCCGATGAGTTCGCGAGGAAGAGTTGTTCCTTTGAAAATAACTTCTTCTGGGTGCTTTAATAATAGCTGCTGAATCTTGGCCCAGACTGCTGAAAGAGGGTGTCGTATGATTCCCGCCAAATGTACTTCGGGAGAGTTCAATCTGACCGCGGCCAGAATGTCACCATAGCTTGCGCTCACATCCAACACGAGATCCCCGTTCGAAGGTCGAGCCAATCGAACCATGAAGTCAGCCAACCATCTATTGATTCTCCAGGGTCCCTGGTTGACTTGTGAGCGCAGAATTGTTTCGTCGAGTGCCGAGAGTACGGTTTTCGAGTCGATTTGAGTAAAGTTAATATGACCTATCGAACTCAATGCCTCCGCAAGATTGCGTCCTGTTTTATGGGGCCGAACTAGGTCAGAAATGAGCGTTGACACTCCAGCCTCTGAAAAAAAAGGTAAAGGCGATTCACTCCATCTGGACTCCATTATTGAGTGAAAGAGAGCGTCGTCGCCCAGCTCATTCATCACCTTTGCGAGAATTACAATGGCGGTGGCTTCTGGCCGGGATGAGCCGCCGTGCCAAAAGACGAATTGTTGGAGATCTTGGAAAACACGAACTAACTCTGCCTTCGACATGCCATCTCGCAATACATCAATACTTGTCGAAGGAGAAATGGGAGTTTTTAGCAATGAAGGCCAACCCGAGGCGTCAGTAGTAAACCAAAGGAATGCATCACCGTCTGACACTGAGTAATACTGAGCCTTAAGTTCATTGGCTAGCAACTGAGCTTGACGGACGTACGGATGAAATCGGAGCTTGGGATCGGTAGGACGCGGATACTCTTTATGAGCTTTAACTTCTATGACTGCGAGTGGCTGCTGATTTGCGCGATAAAGAACGAAATCGGCTTTGTTACCGGCCATGCTAGTTACCTCATGCGCTACGGCGGATTCGTCAAAGCCGAGGCCTCTTAGGTAATGAATCACGTTATTTCGAACATTCTCGTCGGTCATCGATGCTCTTTTCGGTTTGATTAATAGTGGGTTGTAGCACGTGAATCAAAGCAAAGTTCGACTGGTGAATCCGCTTTGAACCAACTCTGCTCTTATTGACGTCATGCGGAGACACATGGCTACGATTTACGTGTCAGAGATTAATTAGATATGTCACGGTGAAAATATTTGACTGAGGATTGGGTAAATTCCCCCACCAATGAGATTTGCGAGAACCTCATGCATTATAGGAAACGGAAAAACTTTTGCAAACGCCCCTCACTAAACGATGCTAGGCGGCGAAAACAAGAGTTTCTCGTTCACTTAGTTTCTTCGGGGAAGATGCTTATGCCGCGCGCTTGATTCGCGTTTACCCAGAATCGCTTCGTGTTATCGAAGTGTCCGCTGCTTCGTGAATTGACGCGCTTTGAAGTGATGTGAGGTCCCCTGAACAAGTTCGTCAGACGGTGCCAGTACGCGCACAACACGTGTATCCTCATACCCAACCTGCACTGTGATTCATATTCGGCTAGGCTCCGATCCTAAAAAATCTAATCCTTCGCATGGTGTTGCTATTTGCCGCAGTTGCTCGCCAGCGAGCAATATGCCAAACAACTACTTGTTGAATTCCAGAAATCTTCGGTTCCAAGTCGGCATATTGTTTGCTAACATTCTTATCGGACAACTTTGATTCACCACCCGCGCGGTCCTTCGAAGGTTTCGCCCGACTCCCGAAACCCAAAAGCTGCGGATCGGCGCCTCTCCTGCACACGTTTGCTCAGGAGCCGTTGTCCTAAACCTGCGACTCGCCGCTCGCAGAGGCAGTTCCACATCAAGACTTAAATTGCGGTCAAGATCCAAGCGCGTCTAATGAGGAATAGACGTCGAGTTCGCTTGAGACAGTGGTCAGCGAACTCGTCTCGATCGATGATACAGTTGTTCAACTTTGGGACTACGTGACATACACTTATCAGGACGATCCCGCAAATCACAAGTCTGTTCAAATCGTGAAGGGCCATACCGACGTTGAGAAAGGTGTGGTAGGCGACAAGATGCCGCTTGCGCGAGCATTGCTCGGTGCGACCATTGGCGATGCGGTCCAGCTGAACTTGCCCGGGCGCCCGGTGCGGTTACTTTCCGTCCTTTCGATCGAGCGCTGATCCAAAAACAAAATGGCCGGAAGTCTTCGGCAGGGAGTCCAATAAGTCTAATGATAACTGGAGAACTTAGATCACAAGTAGACCGTTTGTGGGACGCCTTTTGGTCAGGAGGAATTAGTAATCCGCTCGAGGTGATCGAGCAGATTACGTATCTGCTTTTTATTAAGCGTCTCGACGAGCTGGAGAACGCGCAAGAAGCCAAAGCCAATCGGCTTAAGAAGCCAATTCAGAATCCGGTCTTTAATTCGACACAACAGGAACTGCGTTGGTCGCGCTTTAAGAATGAAGCGCCGGGTGAGATGTTCAAGATCGTTTCGGAGAAGGTGTTTCCTTTTATTAAAAAGCTGAAGAGTGGACGCGAAGATTCAACTTACCAGCATCACATGAAGGATGCGCGGTTCACCATTCCGAATCCCGGGTTGCTGGCGAAGGTCGTCGACATGATCGACAAGATCCCGATGGAGGATCGGGATACCAAAGGTGATCTTTACGAGTACATGCTCAGCAAGATTGCGACTGCAGGACAGAACGGGCAATTCCGCACGCCGCGTCACATCATTCGTTTGATGGTTGAAATGGTAGCGCCACAGCCGCGCGACATCGTTTGCGATCCGGCGTGCGGTACGGCGGGTTTTCTCGTTGCGACGGGTGAGTGCCTGCGAGAGCATCACTCTGACATTTTCACCAATGATGAACTGCGCCACCATTTCAATGAAAAGCTTTTCAATGGCTTCGACTTCGATTCGACCATGCTGCGCATCGGCAGCATGAACATGTTGCTGCACGGAGTTGAGAACCCAAACATCCGCTACAAGGATTCACTTTCGGAAGAACACGCCGGGGAAGAGGAGCAGTACACGTTAGTCCTGGCGAATCCTCCGTTTGCCGGTTCGCTGGATTATGAGAACACGGCGAAGGATCTTCAGCGAATCGTGAAGACGAAGAAGACCGAGCTACTCTTTCTCGCATTGTTTCTGCGTCTGCTGAAGCCGGGCGGTCGCGCTGCTGTAATCGTGCCTGATGGTGTGCTCTTTGGTTCGTCGAACGCACACAAAACACTGCGAAAAATTCTGGTTGAAGATCAGAAACTCGACGCCGTTATCTCGCTGCCGAGTGGTGTGTTCAAGCCTTACGCTGGAGTCTCAACTGCGATCCTTATTTTCACAAAGACAAACTCCGGCGGCACCGATTACGTCTGGTTTTATGACGTCGATGCTGACGGCCAGAGCCTCGATGACAAGCGGACACAACTCGTGCCTGACGAGAAGTTCGGTCCGGTCCCGCGCGCAGCGCTCTCACAGGGTGAGCACGCGAAAAACAATCTTCCAGACGTGCTTGCTCGGTGGACTGAACGTGCCGGACACGAGCGCGAACGCCCGCGCACAGCACAGAGCTTCTGCGTGCCCAAGGCCAGTATTGCCGCCCAAGAGTACGACCTTTCCCTCAACCGCTATAAGGAAGTGGTGCATGAGGCGAGCGAGCACCGTTCGCCAAAAGACATTTGTTCGGTCTTGGCAAACCTGGAGTTGGAAATTCAGCGGGAATTGAAGGAACTTGAGGTGATGCTGAAATGAGCCCGCATCGCACAGTGAGGCTCGGAGAGGTGGCCGATTTTATAAACGGCGATCGTGGAAAGAACTATCCTTCCGCGTCCGATTTCGTTGACGACGGTATCCCCTTTATAAACGCAGGCCACTTGAATGGTGGCGAAATCGACTTCTCCCATATGACCTACATCAGCGAGAGCCGATTTAATCGTTTGGGTAGTGGCAAAACAAAACCGAAAGACCTTCTTTATTGTTTAAGAGGGTCGTTGGGGAAGACGGCAATCGTGCGGTATAGCGGTGACGCTGCTATTGCTTCTTCTTTGGTAATCATTCGTCCAGCAAGCGTATGTAACGCTCGTTACCTTTATCACTTTCTCATTAGTCCAGCCGGAAAGGCCGAAATCGGCAGGTTCGACAACGGTTCATCACAACCCAACTTATCAGCAACTAGTGTAAAACAATATCTGCTTCCGCTACCGCGATTAGAGGAGCAGCGATGGATTTCTGAGATCTTGGACAAGGTCGTCGCGCTCCGGGCCAAACGCAGCGCCGCCCTCGGGCAACTCGACTATTTAATTCAATCTATCTTCCTCGATCTCTTCGGCGACCCTGCGACTAACACGAGAGCATTTCCGAGACAGCCGCTCGCCTCTCTTATTCGCGAAGGCGACACGATTAATTATGGAGTCGTTCAACCGGGCGACAATTTTGATGACGGTGTTCCTTTGATCCGTGTTGGTGACTTGCACGACGGCAGAGTCAATAAGACGTCGGTAAAAAGAATCGATCACGCAATTGAAAAAAACTACAAACGTTCACGGCTCCGGGGAGATGAAATCTTAGTGAGTTGCGTTGGTTCGCCGGGCGTGATTGCGCTGGTAGATGAGTCAGTCAAGGGGTATAACATCGCTCGTGCGGTTGCTCGAATCCCTTTGACGGACGAGATCGATCGCATTTTCATGGCGAATTACCTCAAGACGGGTTTCGTGCAGCGCTATTTTCGCAACGAACTACGCACAGTCAGCCAGCCCACGTTGAACATCAAACAAATTGCTGAGACTGTGGTTGTGCTGCCACCCGTTGACCAACAGCACGAATTCGCGCGCCGTGTTGCGGCGGTGGAGAAGCTGAAGGCGACACAGCGCGCGTCGCTGGACGAGATGGATGCGCTGTTCGCTTCGCTTCAGCATCGAGCATTTCAAGGCCACTTATGAGCAACTTCGCATTTCTAAAATCCGAATTGCTTGACCTCCACGAATCAGCAGTAAAGGTTGAGTCTCTCGCTCGTACCGACGCACGGAGTTGTTGTTTTTACGCTAGGCGAACTCTGGAACTCGCCATTCACTGGCTCTACGAACATGATCCTGAACTAAATCGACCTTACGACGACAACCTGAGCGCGCTCATTTACGAGCCCACCTTCAAACAGAACCTCACCAACGATCTCTTCCTCAAGGTTAGGACCATCAAGGAAATCGGTAATCTCGCCGTTCATTCTCGCAAACCCGTTACCGAAAGAGATGCGCTGAGAGCCACCAAAGAACTATTTCATTTTCTCTACTGGCTCGCGCGCATGTACACGCGTCACTCGCCGTCTCAGTATCAAAACATCAATTGGGACGATCAACGAGTCCCCACAAGACAGGTTTCGGTTTCAGCCAAAACTCTCGATCAACTGAAATCGCTTGAAGAACAGTTGCGCGAAAAGGATCGCGAGCTTGCTGATAAGGCCAAAGCGCTCGCTGACACTGACACCCGGATCGCGTTGTTGCGCGAACAGATCGCCATCGCAAAGAAACAGAACGAAAAAGTTCCCGACAACCACGACTATTCCGAAGCCGAAACGCGCGACTACTTCATCGATCTGCTTTTGCGTGAAGCAGGTTGGCCGCTCGATAAGCCGGAGGATCGCGAGTACCCCGTCACGGGAATGGCGAACGAAAAAGGCGAAGGCTTCGTGGACTATGTTCTCTGGGGAGCAGACGGATTACCGCTTGCCGTGGTCGAAGCGAAACGTACAAAGAAGGATCCGCGAATCGGACGGCAACAGGCGAAGCTTTATGCTGACTGTCTTGAAGCTCGATTCAAACAGCGCCCTCTGATCTTTTACACAAACGGCTACAAGACTTGGATTTGGGACGATCAGAACTATCCCCCGCGCGAAGTGCAGGGCTTCTATAAACGAGATGAGCTCGAACTGCTGATTCAGCGACGCGGCAAGCGGAAGGACTTATCGAAAGAGAACATTAACAAAGCGATCGTCGAGAGATATTACCAGGAAGAATGTATTCGCGCTGTGACTGAGCATTTCGCAGGGATGCAGCGCAAGGCGCTGGTTGTGATGGCAACAGGTGCGGGCAAGACGCGGACCGTGATCGCGCTGTGTGAACTACTGCAAAGGTGCAACTGGATCAAGCGGGTACTCTTTCTTGCCGACCGCGTGGCCCTCGTTCGACAGGCACGCAATGCGTTCAAGCAGCACTTGCCTGATTCCAATCCCGTGAACCTTGTGACTGAAAAGTTCACCGACAGTCGCGTTTACGTTTCAACCTACCCAACGATGATGGGACAGATCAATGAAGTTGAAGATGGTCTGCGGCGGTTTGGTGTCGGCCACTTCGATCTCATCGTAATCGACGAAGCACACCGGTCGGTCTACCAAAAGTACCGCGCTATCTTTGAGTACTTCGACTCGTTGCTGGTTGGTCTAACCGCAACCCCGAAAGACGAAGTCGATCGCAATACCTATTCTCTGTTCGATCTCGAAAAAGGTGTCCCGACTTATTCTTACGACCTCGAACAAGCAGTTGATGACGGTTATCTCGTGCCGTACGTGCCGGTTGAGGTTCCGCTAAAGTTTCTGCGAGGAGGAATCAAATACGACGACTTGAGTGAGGAAGAGAAGGAAGAGTGGGATGCAATTGAATGGGATGAAGAGAAACAAGATGTTCCGGACTCGGTAGATGCGGCGGCCTTGAACAAGTGGTTATTCAATGCTGACACAGTCGACAAGGTGCTCGAGACTTTGATGCTGCGAGGGCAGAAGGTCTCAGGCGGAGACGTCTTAGGGAAAACGATAATCTTCGCTAAGAGTAAAAAACATGCCGAGTACATTGAGGAGAGATTTGACACGAACTATCCTCATTACCAGGGTGCGTTCACTCGAAAGATTGTAAGTGGCGAGCCCTATGCGCAGACTCTGCTGGATGAATTCTCAACGCCTGACAAACTTCCGCAGATAGCTGTGTCCGTAGATATGCTGGATACAGGGATCGACATTCCTGAAATCGTCAACCTCGTATTCTTCAAACTCGTCCGGTCAAAGACAAAGTTCTTTCAGATGATTGGTCGTGGTACTAGGCTGCGGCGAGATCTGTTTGGTCCAGCGCAAGATAAGAAGTTCTTCTACATATTCGATTTTTGCGAGAACCTGGAGTTCTTCAAACAGGATGCAAAAGGGGTCGAGGGATCGGCGCAGGAATCGCTCGGTACGAAGCTCTTTCGTGCGCGAGTGGGATTGCTGCAGAAGTTCCGCCATATCGATCTCGCTGATGAATCGATCCGCGAGCTGGATGTTGAATTGTCAGAGACGCTGCGGCAGCAAATTGAAGCGATGAACGTCGAGAACTTTATTGTCAGACCACATCGTGAGGTTGTAGAGAAGTTTCGCGAGCCTGCGGTATGGGAGGAGCTAAGTCCAGATGAGTTTGAGGAGCTGGATTTTGTGTTAGCCGGCTTGCCGAACGAACTCGATCCTGAGGACGAGACCGCCAAACGATTCGACCTCATCATGCTTAAGTTGCAGTTAGCAACTCTGACTAAGTCTCGAGATTTCATCAAACAGCGCGATCAGGTTAAAGAGATTGCCAGCCGCCTGGAAGAGAAGAGAACGATTCCGATGGTGAACGATCAATTGGACCTGATTCTCGATCTTCAACAAGACGAATACTGGGCTGACATAACGCTGGCGATGCTTGAAGACGTACGGAAGCGTTTGCGTGATTTAGTGAAGTTTATTGACAAGAACCAGCGGAAGTTGATCTACACGGACTTTGAAGATCAATTGGGCGAGATCTTAGTGGGAGGTTATAGCGCGCCCGTTTCAGCCGTGAATATTGTTCAATACAGAAAGAAGGTTTTGAGTTTCTTAAAGGAACACGAATCTCACATTGCTTTACAAAAGTTAAAACGGAATGTGCCCATCACGGCAACAGACATCAAAGAACTCGAGCGTATTCTTTTTGAGTCAGACGGCGTGGGAACGAAAGAAGAGTTTGAACAGGCATACGGGAAACAAGAACAGCTTGGAGTATTTATTCGCAAGCTAATCGGGTTGGATAGACAAGCTGCCAAACGAGCATTTCGTGAATATTTGGACCAGAAGCCTCTCACCGCAAATCAGATCCGGTTTATCGATTTGATTATTGAGTATCTGACTAAGAACGGCGTGATGGATCCGGCGCTGCTATACGAGGCGCCGTTTACTGATTACAGCACTAAAGGTCTTGATGGAATGTTCCCGGATTCAGAAGCGCAGGGAATTGTCTCGATTTTGAATTCCATTCACCAAACCGCCGTCGCCTAACTCAATCACGCGGAACTCTCGCAGCACAAGCACCGCAGCCGACGTTTAGTACCGAAACTTAGATCTCACGAGGCGAATAAATGAAAGCTACTGAAGCAAGGTTATTGGATTTCCTCAAAAAAGCCCCTCAATTTGTAATCCCGATTTATCAGCGAACCTACTCATGGACGGAACGGGAATGTCGCCAGTTATGGGATGACACTGTCAGAACCGGCGCTAGAGATGATGTGCTCGCTCATTTCATCGGATCCATTGTTTATATCGAAAAAGGCCTTTACCAGGTCATGACGCAGTCACCCCTGCTTGTTATAGATGGCCAAC
>JBKPPU010000095.1:0-3364 GCA_046733695.1 Acidobacteriota bacterium | reverse complement strand
TCTCGTGGGCTCGGAGATGTGTATAAGAGACTGGGTCAGAACCACCTCGCGGTAGCGGGTGGGTGCTGCGCAGCATTCTTCGAAGGGTGCCTACGGCGTACCCACCCGCTACCGCGAGGTGGTTCTGACCCTGTCCAAGTGCGGTCGTACCTGTCAGAAGTAACAGTCGAGAAAACGGGGCGTTGCCCATAAATTTAAAGGCATGACGCCCCAATCGGACTACGAGCTAGCCCAGGCAATTTCGCACGGCGCGATTTCGTGCATGGCCGATCTTTATGAACGCTACAACAAGATGGTCTACGGGGTGTGCCTGAGAATGACTGGCGATGTGAGCGAGGCCGAGGATTTGACGCAGGACGTCTTTATCCAGCTATTTAAAAAGGTCGGAACGTTCCGTGGCGACAGCCGCTTTTCAACCTGGCTTTATCGCTTAACCGTCAATCAGGTCCTCATGCACTTTCGTAACACGATTCGACGGAGAGAATCGCCCTGCATGTTTGATGACTTGATGAAAACGCGAATCGGAAAGCATTCGTTCAGTCATCAAATCATGGATCGCATCGCACTGGATCTCGCACTCGCAGAACTTCCTTCGGGCTCGCGATCCGTTTTCGTAAAGTTCGATGTCGAGGGCTACAATCACCAGGAGATCGCCGATATCTTTGGGTTCAGCACCGGTAACTCGAAATCACAACTTCACAAAGCCCGAAGGAAGCTCCGCAAGCTTTTAGGTCTGAATAGCACTCAGAGTTTTCGCAGCGCCATCAGACGGATGGGAGCGATGCCATAAGTCTCGACGTCGATCTGGTTGCCATCCAGCACCTTGATCTTGGCTGAGTATATGAGCGTGCCTTCTCCCTCTTCCTTGCCTTTATCTTTCGTCTTCAGATCGGCCTGGAGAACTCCAAACGGGTAGTCCTGCGACCTTGACCCGCCGTAGACTTCAAGAAATCCGATCGGTCGATCGCCAAGTGCATAGATGCGTCTTCCCTCCGGTGTGCGATGCGAGCGAATGAGTTTGAGGTCATAAAACCCTACGCGTCCACTGAGAGTTATCTTGCCAATTGACTTGGCCTTCTCGAGCGCTTTGAGTAGAGCATTCGGACCCGATTCGAGCAGGAGGCCGGCCATTCTCTTCGCTTCTGCGTCGCTCGTATAACTGTTGACATACAAATCAACGTTGGCCCTCGCTCCAGCACCAACCATTGCCGGGCCTGCTCCTGAAGGCAGGTATGCGAGCGCGCCAAACTTTTCCTTCTTAGGTTTCGGTGCGTCCTGTGGCGCCGTCGCCGCCGGGATACTCAAACCGCAAACTACCAACGCGCAACAGGTGATTAAGATTATCCTTCTCATACGGGCCTCCCTTCCTGGCGACTTCCTGCTTATGACTTAGCCGGCGGCGGATACTTCTTGAATAACTTCGCCATAGCTTTGTTCAGGTTCTTCGAGACCTTGTTCGGGTCCTTCCCGGAGCCCAACGTCTTCGTCGCATCACCACGCCAAACCTGTTTCTTCGTGGCCACGTCGTACATATCGCAACTGAGCGTCCCGATGTTGATCGTGGAGCTGGTCGTTGTCGTCGTCGACATACCGCCCCAGCCACCCCAACCGCCCCAACCCCACATGTCACCACCGGAGCTGAAGGAGTTCCACTGTTTCTCCTGATTAACCGCGACCTGGTAAGTGATGTAGAGATCCGGGTTCTCTTCGCTCTTCGTCAACCCTTTTGAGGCAAGTTGAGTATCTATTGCCTGCATGATCTGTTGGTCGAGAATATCGTTCGGATATTGCGCCTTTGGTACCTTCACCCACTTGTAGGTTTTGAATTTACTGAAGTCTGTTCCTGGCAGGTAGTTGAAACGTATGTCCTGCGCCGAAGCCGCAGCACAACAAGCCAGCAGCAGCCCAATCACCAAATTGAATTGCAGAGTCTTTCTCATTTCTGCACACACCATCCTTCTTTAAGACGTTAGCGCGAGTTTAAGGTTGGCGGCTGAATCTGAAACTGTCACTTTTGACAGGCCTATCCACAGATTACACAGATTACACAAATCAATCTGTGAAATCTGTGGATAGAGGTCGTGGCATGATCAGAAATCTTGTGATCCCCTTTTTGATGTTAGTCTCGGTATCTTCCGCCTATGCCAGGAATGACGATGTGGTTGTTCTGAAGAATGGCGATCGGATCACGGGAGAGATAAAGGGGCTGCAACGCGGTGAGTTCAAGATCAAAGCAGACTACATGGCCGATGCGGTCGCGCTCGATTGGACCAAAATCGAACGAATCGAAAGTAAGTCTACCTTCATCATCTCGCTGGTTGACGGCAAGCTGTTCACTAGCGGCATACACCTGACGCCTGCGAACTCTAACCATGCCCCAAACTTCATTATCGGCCCATCTAATAGCGCACTCCCTGTACAGCAATTGGATGTAATAAGAATGCTTCCGGTCGATCCGGGATTCTGGAAGCGGCTGGAAGGATCGATCAATTTTAATTTGAGTTTTACCAGCGGTAACGATCAGTATCAAACAGGGCTCACGGCAACCACGACTTACAGGACCGGAGATCATTCTTTCACAGCTTCAATCGACTCTACCTTCAGTGGACAAACAGAAGGAAGCAGCATCACCCGCAAGGAATTCACCTTCGATTACCGCAAGCAGTTGACGCCTCGCTACTTCGCAGGAGGTTTCTTCGATTTGCTGCAAAGCGATCAGCAGAGTCTAAACCTTCGCACTTCGGTCGGAGGTTTGCTTGGACGCACTCTGCGTCAGACCGAGAGCTCGCGTATCTCGATTTTCGGTGGTCTGGTTGGCACTCGCGAGAAGTATTCGAGTTCCCTCGGTAAACCCGAAACCACAAATGCCGACGCGTTAGCCGGAGTTGAGGTCAACATTTTTCATTTCAAGGCGACTGACATCCGCTCGCGATTCAGTCTATTTCCAAGCTTGACGACGCCAGGCCGCATGCGAATGCAAACAACTTCGGATTTGCAGATAAAGATAGTCAAGGACCTGTACTGGGGCTTTCACTTTTACGAAAACTTCGACAGCAAACCGCCGGTTAGAGCAGACAAGAACGATCTCAGCATCAGCACCTCATTGGGTTGGAAGTTCTAGCTGCAAACGGCTCCTGTAAATTTTGCCAGTGGCCTAACTGCCTCAGTCACCCTAAAACGTCAGCGGCGTTGCAAACCTCGGCCAACTCGCTCGGCGTCCTCTCTTGAGGACGGACGCCAGTCAGCAGCGGGCGCGTTTGGTCTCAAGGTGTTCCGTTCCTGTTCACAAGAACACCTTTTGTCCTGGCCGCGTTTTTGAAGCGGTTAATGCTTGGGGAACGAAGCGCGGTCAGGTTCTTTCCTG
>JBKPPU010000094.1:0-6190 GCA_046733695.1 Acidobacteriota bacterium | reverse complement strand
TTCCATCACTTACAACGTCGGTTCGCGCAACGAACGCCAGGGTCGCACCGGTTTTGCGCATCTCTTTGAACACATGATGTTCAAAGGCTCCGAGAATGTTGGATCTGGTGAACACTTCATGCTCGTCTTCAACAACGGCGGCAACATGAACGGCACCACCAACGAAGACCGTACCAACTATTTCGAAATTTTGCCGTCGAACCAGCTCGACCTCGGACTCTTCCTCGAAGCCGATCGCATGAAGAGCCTCGCGATCACGAAAGAGAATCTCGACAACCAGCGTAATGCTGTTCAGGAAGAACGGCGACTCGGTGTCGATAACCAACCGTACGGTAAGAGCGGTGAGGTTCAGCAGGAGTTGCTCTACGACAACTTCGCTTACAAGCACACGACGATTGGTTCAATGGAGGACCTGAATGCGGCGAGCGTGGAAGACGTTGCCGCTTTCTTCAAGATGTACTACGCACCAAACAATGCGGTGCTGGTCCTGGTCGGTGATTTCAAAACTCCCGAAGCGCTCGCCAAGATTCGCAGCAACTTCGAGGGCATTCCACGTCAGCCCGATCCGCCTTCAGTCGACATGGCTGAGCCGGAGCAGAAAGCCGAACGTCGCGCGAGTGTTGACGACGTGCTGGCCCGCTTCCCACGAGTCGATCTCGCTTACAAAGCCGTGCCGGGAAACACTGCTGACTTCTATGCGTTGCAGGTGTTGTCGGCTGTACTACAGGGCGGGCAGAGCTCGCGACTCTACCAGAAGATGGTGAAAGAGAAAGAGATGGTAACTGGTGTGGGTGGTTTCATGGATGAGAAGCGTGGCGTCGGCGCGTTGTATACCAACGCGACTCTCAGATCAGGCGTGAAGACGGAAGACATCGAGTCAACTATCTACGTCGAGATCGATCGTCTGAAGAAAGAACCGATTGCTGATTGGGAACTTCAGAAAGCAAAGAACACCACTCGACGAAATCTGATCAATGGCCTGCAAAGCGCGCTCACTCGAGCCATCACGTTGGGCCAGTACACGGTCTATTACAACGAGCCGGCATTGATCAATGCTCGACTCGATAAAGTCGCCGCGGTCACGAAAGAAGACGTGCAGCGTGTTGCCAATAAGTATCTGGTTGACACCAACCGCACCGTTGTAATCACAATGCCGAAGGCGAAGGCCAAACCCGCAACCGGCGCATCGGGACAGTAAAGGAGTTATCAAATGAGAATCATGAAGAACAGAAGTAGTTTTGCAGTCGCACTCGTCCTGATAATGCTCGTGTCGTCTCTGGCTTTCAGTCAGGGAGCAACTCCTGCCGGTCAGGGCGGACAAACCACGAAGGGCGCAGTAATCAAAGGCAAGGCGCCCGTCAACAAAGAAGTATTGAAAGTGAAACTTCCTCGCGCTGAGGAAGCGACCTTGAAAAATGGTTTGCAGGTGGTCGTGCTTCCGATGCACAAAGTACCGACCTTCAACATGCAACTCGTTGTGTTGAGCGGCGGACTCTCGGACAAGCCTGACTATCGTGGTCTCTCGAATTTCACGGCAACTTTGTTGCGCGAGGGAACGACGAAACGATCGAGCAAAGACATTGCCGAGCAGGTCGATGCGATCGGAGCGACCCTTACAGCAAACTCAGGACTCTCGTCATTGACGAGCGTGGTTAGCACCAGCGGCCTGGTCGAGAACCTGGACCAGACGCTCGACTTGTTTGCGGACGTTATTCGCAATCCGACGTTCCCGCAGGCCGAAGTCGACAGATACAAAACACGCACATTGGCCCAGCTTCAGCTGCAACGTACCAATCCACAGTTTCTCGTTTCGGAGCAGTTCCAACGCGCGATTTATGGAACGAGCCATCCGGCGTCGCTGGTGTCGCCACCGGCAGAGTCGATCAAGAAACTGACGAGCAAAGACCTCGCTGCTTTCCACTCGACTTACTATCGTCCCAACAATGCCATTCTCGCGGTTGTTGGCGATGTGACGTTGAAGGAACTCATGCCGAAGCTCGAAAAGGTGTTTGGCGATTGGCAGAAGGGTGATGTTCCGGCGGCTACCATTCCTCAGGCGCCCGCGCAGGCAGATTCACGCATCTACCTGATCGATCGACCCGGTTCAGTGCAGACGGTATTACAACTCGGCACGCTCGGTATCGAGCGCACGAGTCCGGATTACTTCTCAGTGCTGCTGGCCGACCGTGTGCTCGGTGGTGGACCATCGGGAAGACTCTTCCTGAATCTGCGTGAAGACAAAGGTTACACGTATGGTGCGTACAGTAACTTCGGTGGTTCGAAGTTTCGTGGTACCTGGATCTCGAGTTCTGAAGTCAGGACTGACGTCACTGACGGTGCGATGAAAGAGTTCATGTACGAGCTCAATCGACTCCGGACTGACATTGTTCCGGCTGCAGAGTTAGACAATGCCAAGCGCGCGATCATCGGCAGCTTTGCACTCTCGCTCGAGCAACCGGGAACTTTGCTTCAGAACATCATCACGCAGAAGCTCTACAATCTGCCCGCAGACTACTGGGACACCTATCCGCAGAAAGTCTCGGCTATCACTGCTGCAGACGTGCAGAAAGCGGCGCAGAAGTATTTGGACATGAGCCACCTGCAGGTTGTTGCAGTCGGTGATGCTTCGAAGGCGCGTGAGGTGCTCGGGAAGTATGGAAAAGTTGAACTCTACGATGCGGACGGAAAACCCATAACCGGCGGTTCAGAGAGCAACAACAAGTAAGAAAACGCGGATAAACGCGAATAGACGCGGATCAGAATTCATTTCTGATCCGCGTTTTTCTGCGTAGATCCGCGTTAAGGTTTTGTACCTACGAACTCGACCACCTTCAAATCTTCAAAGAGAGTCGTGAATGTTCGATCGACGGGTGTGAATGTATAGCCGTCTTTCGAAGGAAGAACGCGATATGTTTTTTGTGACGGCGCCACTTTGAAGGAGAAGTACCCTTGATTGTCCGTGGTCGCCGTCAACACCACATTCGAAGGACTGATCAAAACTACCGCCACATCCGCAATTCCAGTTTTACCAGCATCGACAACTCGTCCCGTGATCTTAATAGTCGATCGTAAACGTGAGGCAGCGCTCTTCAGTGCTTCATCGGACGTCGGCTGAGTCGATTCAGTCGCGGCAGGTATCGGCGATGGAGTTGGTTCTGATTTCGGTGACTCTGAGTTTGACTCTGACTTCGGTAAGTCTGATGTCGGAGTCTCCGGCTTCCGTGTCTCTGCCGGAGTTGGTTCCGGAGTGCTCGTTGGTTGCGACGTAGTTGTCGGGGTCGCATCAGACCCACCGGGTGTCGTCGGCGTTTGGGCCTCGGCCAGTACAGTCATTCCAATCCGCTGGTCCAGTCCATCGAGCGAGCCATTGATCTGTTTATACAATTTCTCGATGACCGAACGTCGCACCGACTCGACTCGCCCACCGCTATAGCTTTTGATGTACGCCTCGAGCGCCTGTTCCTTCTGTCCCGATTGCTCCAGCGCCACTCCGAGATGCCAGAGCGCATTGCGCCATGCCGGTGTTTGGATAGGCAGAATCTGCGTCGCTTGTTTCAGATGCGTGATTGCTTCCGGAACTTTCTCCTGGTTGAAGAGCGCCCAGCCCTCGAGATTTTCAAGTCGGCCTTTGAAAATATTCGCGAGCACTTCGGGTGGTGCGGACGCTACGTCGGGCACATTGCCCGCCGAGATCGCCTTCGCACGCAAATCGCGAAACTCTTCAGCCTGGATCGCGAGGGTGAGTACGGGAACTTTCAATGCTTCAGCAGAAGACTTACGTGCTGCGGCGATAAACTCCAGTGCTGTACTTGCTCCGACCCCATTTCGCAGCAGACGATTGGCTGCGTACATCTGACGAAATGTGCGCATGCTGTCAGTGCCGCCGGCAAACTCTTTCGCCGCTTCAACTGCTGCTGATTCGTCGATCTTTTCATTATCACGAGGCGCGAGTGCAGTGCTGAAAGCAAGTAGCGCTTTCATCCGTTTTGCAGTCGCGGCGTTGTCAGCGGAGTTCGGCTGGTAAATACTCGCGCGTCTCTCGGGCGCCAGCAATTCGATGAATCCGGATTCGCGGACCGGTATGGTCCCTGCGAGGTAAGCCTGAATTTGATCGCCTTTTACCGTGAACGATTCATTCAAAGCTTCGACCGCTTCATCGTAAAGTCCCATCGACGCGAGCACGGTTGCGAGTTCGTACGTAAGCGTCGGAAACTTTCCATACCGGCGCGCGAAGCGGATTGCGCGTTCTGCATCCAAAGGACTGCCCAGACCAAGGTACGCACGACTGAGAGCGATCTGGCCCCAGGTGTAACGCGGCTCGATCGCGATTGCCCTGCGCGCGAGCTCAAAAGCCTTCGGGTAGTCTTCGTGCGCAGCAAACCAGTAGGCCGTGCCCGCCAGCAATGGAAGGTTGCGTTGATCGGCGGAGAACGCTGCTTCGAGTTCGCTGTTGGCTTCCTCTGTTCGCGAGAGTTCAAGTAGCGAGATCACTTTGCCTGCGCGGGCCGCTCTGTCTTTTGGATCGGCAGCAAGTTGCTCGTTGTAGAGTGCGAGCGCGTCTTCGGTTTTGCCGGTGGCGCGATAAAGATCAGCGAGACTGCCGCGCGAGGCTTTCGAAGTCGGATCGAGTTCGATCGTCTTCTTGTATTCTGCTGCCGCTTCGTCAAGTCGCAATGATAGATGCAGCCCGATCGCGAGTATGCGGTGCGCCTCAGCGAGATCCGGAGCAAGTTTGACGGCGGTCTCGCCGACGCGAACGGTGTCGCTCGATCGTTCGATTCCGAGATAGAAACCTGCGACTTCGAGCAAGCGCTTCGGATTACTTCCAAACTTCTGTTCGATGTTCTGCGCAGCCTTCACAGATGCGTCACGCTCTCCGCGCATATACAGGTTTGTCGGAATTTGCGCGATGACTCCGGAAAACAATTTGTCGGAGATGGAAACGTCAGCTTCGTCGATTGCGCGCATCAGTTGTTCGACGCCGCCCACGGTGTCGCCGTTTTTCAACTTCTGATCGCCGAGTGCAGCGTGCGTGCTGATCAGGAGTTCCACCGCGCGTGGTCTGGCTTTGGAAGTTGGATGCGTGTCGAGAAATTCTTTTAACTTAACAGCGCGTTCCGGCAACGGCTTTGTAAGGGTGAGTTCGACCTCGTCGATCTCGTCGAGCTCTTCTTCTCTAATCTGTTCGGGTGTTTTCTTTACGACTGGAGTTTTGACCCTTGCGGTCGCGGACTTGGTTAGTGGCGGAGTTGCCTTCTCGCTCTTGGGTGGAATCACAGCCTCTGTCTTCGTCGATTCCGCGGGTGTTGGCTCCGTCTTTGGAGACTCTGCCGGAGTTGGCTCAGTATTCGGCGACTCAGATGGCGTTGGCTGTGCGGCAGGCGTTTCCGCCGGACTCGGATCCGGATCTGCTGGAGGCGTGGGCTGAGCTGATGCTTTGGGAGCATCACTCACAACACGCGGACGAGTCTTGGGTTCGTTCTTCGCGGCGACGAGAACCGGTTTCGGCGAATCAGTCGCAGCTTCTGAGGTACTGGCAGTAACAGGCGACTCGATGTCCGAAACCTTAAAGCCGACCTTCTCGGCGACGGCATTCGCAAACACGTGTACGCCGTTGTCCACTGCTTCAGCGAAACGACCTTCGCTCAACGGCGTCTTCATTCGATAGGAAATCTCGCCAAGCACGCCATCAGGCAATGCTGTTTGTGCGGTACGGCTGAATCGTGCGAACGACGTCTTCGAATCTGCGGCAACGACAACGAGCAGGCTCTTGGTCTTTGAAGTCTGAGTGCCGATATTCCAGTCACGCGCGAGCTGATTCGAGAACGTGGAAATCTCCTGCGCGCCAGTGCTCTCGACGGTTGCTACGTACAGCTCGAAATTGCTTTTCTCCTTCAGTCGTTGCAGGAGACCTTCGAGGCGTGCCTTGGTTTCAGTGTCGAGAACGCCGGCAAAATCGTTGATGTAGCTCGTCGGCGCTGGAAATTTCGTCGTTTGCGCGAACGGGTTCGCGTTGATTAAGAGAAACAGCCCAAACGCCGGGATCACTGTCAAGAGGCGTTTGATGACTCGATATGATGGGCTCATTCCGATAGGTTCCGTATCTGGGTTGTGGGGGGACAATTCGGCGCTCATGATACCATCGCCGAGCGAATATGAGCGAACTAGATGAAGCGTGGGCAGCAGCATT